>JBIPNX010000041.1:0-10103 GCA_044378145.1 Flavobacteriales bacterium
GGACAGGCTAAAGATAGAGCAGGTTTTTAGCAACTTTATAAGCAACGCAATAAAATACAATCATAACCCGAACCCTGAAATAAAAGTAGGGTTTAAAGACGGTGACTCGCGCTATACCTTTTTTGTACAGGATAACGGCCCTGGAATAGAGCCGGAATACCACGAGAAAGTGTTTGTTATATTCCAAACCCTAAATGCCCGAGACAAGGTAGAAAGCACCGGAGTAGGGCTCGCAATTGTAAAAAAAATAGTTGAAGAAGCGGGTGGCAATGTTTGGATAGAATCTGAAGTAGGCAAAGGATCTACCTTCTTTTTTACCGTACCCAAACAGCGCTAATACAGATAAAATAATTTGGGCTGTCAGGTTGCTGTTTCTTGTTAAGTTTGCATTATTAACCACCCGTTAATTATGCAAGCAAAGCCAATTGGTTTTTACTTAGTAGGAATATTTATATCCCTTGGAGCTGTTGTTCTTTTGTTAGCAGCTATAACCCTGCTATGGCCGGGTAGCATATTAGATAAAATATGGGAAGTTAACCCCGAAGGTTACTCAGAAATGATGCCTTATCGTGTAGTAGTGGGGATTATTTTTTTAGTCCTTAGCCAGGTATTTGTAATCTCTGTACGCGGCTGGTTTAAACAACGCAAATGGGGTTGGGTATGTGTAATTGGCATATTTGCCGCCAACGCTGCCGGCGATTTTGGCCGCTTACTGAGTGGCGATTTTAAAGGGGGGTTATTAGGCATTGGCATTGCCGGTCTAATCATTTTTTACCTTACAAGGCCATCAATAAAGAGACTATTCAAATAATTGAATATCTATCACTTATAGCATTACTAACATTTATCTTTGAAAACAATCAAGTATTGTTTAATAATATTGCAATAAATTGTCTTTAACTTTAAACAATTAAAGTGTAATTACTTTTCAAAGTATAAAAAATCAACCATAAAAAAAACCAAAAAATCTATGAAACAGTTTTTCTTAAAAACCATGTTAGTAGCAATTGTAATGCTAAGCGGTTTAACCGCCTTTGCACAACCGGGCTACTTTGGCAACTTCTTTACACATACCTCTTCGCCATCTAATATTTCTGCGAACTGGTCTCAGCTTTCTGACCCAACACTGGATGGTAACACAGGAGCTAAACTAATTGTAACTCAAAACTGGGGATCATCAGGTAACTATGCCGACTTTAAATTCGGCACCTGGTAAAATGGCACTAACTGGGCTTTGTACAACGAAGATAACTCAACTCCTTTTGCCGATAGCACCGCTTGGAATGTTTTGGTACCTGATGGTTCAAACGGTACTGTGTTTAGCCACACATCATCATCGGCAAACATAAGCGGCAACTGGACAACAATCTCTCATCCAAGCTTAGATGGTAACCCTGATGCTATTTTCTTTGTTACCCATAACTGGAGCGGTAACGACAATGGTGTTTACAACGACCATAACACAGGTGTTTGGTACGATGGCGCTAACTGGGCTATTTACAATGAAGATATGGCTACTTTCCCTGACAGTGCCGTGTACGATATTTTTGTACCATCTACAGGAAACGCCAATGCATTTAAACACACTACAACCACTTCAAACCTTTTTGGGCACACTGCTGTTATTGACAACGTTTTAACCAACGGCCAACCCGATAGGACAATATTTGTAACCCATAACTGGGGCGCTAACGGAATATATAATGACAACCCTATTGGTGTTTGGTACACAGGAACTAACTGGTCTATTTTCAACCAAAATTTTGTAGCCCTGGATACTAACGATGTATTTAACGTATTAGTAGCCGACCTACCAACAGGTGTGGAAGAGCAAACTACCAATGCCAACTTTATGACAGTGTTCCCTAACCCTGCAACAGATAACATTAACCTGGGTTATGTACTAACTAAACCAGGCACTGTAAACCTTAAAATTATTAATGTTACAGGCCAACAGGTTAAAGCTGTTTACACAGGTACTCAATCTGCAGGTAACTTTACCATGCAAACCAGCACTGCTGATTTAGCTCCGGGAATTTACTCTTATATACTTACCGTAGATGGTGTAGTAAGCCGCAAAATGTTTGTGAAGAACTAAGAAGCAATAAATTGAGATAAATTAAAAAGCCCTGACGAAAACGTCGGGGCTTTTTTATGGTACAATATACTTGGGAAGACTCCCCCACGCCGCAAAGCGGGGGATCTTTTTTAGCTCAGTGTTTTAATAATATCAAACTTAGAAATAATGTGCAGATTGCCGCCGATATCGGTGGCTAGTACTGCACCTACTTCTTTATTTATTTTGGCTGATATTTCTTCTACCGTTGCATCCATTTTAACTACAGGCAGCGGGGCATCCATTACTGATTCTATCGTTTCGTTTTTCAAATCAGGGTTTTTAATCAGCTTCATCAACAAGGTACTCTCGTTAATAGCGCCAACAACATCGTTACCGCGTTTAACCGGTATTTGCGATATATCTTCTTCCGTAATCAAACGCAATGCCTCTTCTACCTTATCGGTTGCTTCAACAGTAATAACTGTGCTTTTGCTACGGCTTTCGATAATGGTTTGGGCAGTAGGTTTTTGTTGTTCTAAGAAACCACGGTCACGCATCCACTCGTCGTTAAACATTTTGCCTAAATAGCGCGATCCATGGTCGTGGAAAATAACCACTACCAAATCGCCCTCTTTAAACATATCCTTCATCTGCATAAGGCCAGCCATAGCCGAGCCTGCCGAGTTACCTGCAAAAATGCCTTCTTCACGTGCTATGCGGCGGGTCATAATGGCGGCATCTTTATCGGTTACTTTTTCGAAATGGTCTATTACGTTAAAGTCAACGTTTTGAGGAAGGAAATCCTCTCCAATACCCTCCGTTATGTATGGGTAAATCTCGTTCTTATCAAAAATACCTGTCTCTTTATATTTCTTGAATACTGAGCCGTAGGTATCTATACCCAATACTTTAATATCGGGGTTTTTCTCTTTTAAATACTTACCAGTACCTGTTATTGTACCACCTGTACCAACACCTACAACAAGGTGGGTTACTTTGCCTCCGGTTTGTTCCCAAATCTCAGGGCCTGTTTGCTCGTAGTGGGCAGCAGTGTTCGATAGGTTATCGTACTGGTTAGGTTTCCACGAATTAGGAATTTCTTTCTCTAAACGCGAAGAAACCGAGTAATACGAACGGGGATCTTCAGGGTCAACGTTGGTAGGGCAAACAATAACCTCTGCACCAAAAGCACGCAGGGCATCAACTTTTTCCTTGCTCTGTTTATCAGTTGTGGTAAAAATACACTTATAGCCTTTTATAACAGCAGCAATAGCCAAACCCATACCTGTATTACCGCTGGTGCCCTCAATTATGGTTCCACCCGGTTTAAGACGGCCATCGCGCTCGGCATCTTCAATCATCTTCACAGCCATGCGGTCTTTAATAGAGTTGCCGGGGTTTCCGGTTTCTATTTTAACCACCACGGTAGCCTTAAGGTCTTTGGTTATACGGTTTATCTTAACCATAGGCGTGTTGCCAATGGTTTCCAATACATTCTTTGCAATCTTCATGCAGCAAAGGTAGTTTTTCAAATTGACTTCGTCAATTTTAGGGGCTAGGGATTAGGTGATAGGGGCTAGTAAAAATTGCAAGCCTGATTTATCCTGACAACTGAGAACCGGCAACCGGGAACTAGAACTTACACTTATTATACTCTTCAACCATACCCGGTATATCACGCAGGCGAAGGTTATAGATACGGTAGGTTCCGTCGTCTATCTTTTTGGTAACAGCATCGCATTCCTTAAAATACTTCATTAGCGCAGCCTTAATAGGTGTCCTGTTAAAGGTAAGTGCTGTATCGTCGCTCTCCAGAATTAAGAAGTTGTTATAGGGCTTCTTTAAAAAGTACATAAAGCTTTTACGCTCTCCGTAGTAATAGTATAGATCCATAGGCCCGGTGGCTACCCTTTTAATAAATACGGCCCAGGTTTGGCCTGCCAATAAGGTTTTGTAGGTAAGGTAAAAATCATCGCCCCGCTTATAGCATTTGGTAAACTGGGGGGTAAAGTTGATGCGTATGCCACGGGTGGTTTTAAACTTTACAATATGGCAGGCATCGTATTTAGCGTCAGAAAGTATGTTGTTGCCATATTTAATAGTACCTTTAAAGGTATCGCCCTGTATGGTAACCACATAGCCTGGAGCCCAGCCCCTGCCCTGCCCTTGCAGCAAAATAGGGCTTAGTAACAGTAAAAAAAGTATAGGGCGGATGTAGCGCATATATAAGGCTGCAAGTAAGCAATTTTATTAATTGAAAGGAAAGTGTGAAATTTGCGTAAAATTACACCATGGATAATTTTAAACTTTGCCCTAACGGACACTATTATAATGAGTCGCTGAGCGACTGCCCATACTGCCCTAAACAGCAAAACACCCAAATACCTACCGTAGTGAACGACGATAAAACCGTAATACACAACGCAGGTGGTAATGAAAACAACAGCGACAAGACGCAAATTTTTACCCCGCCTGCCAATGAGGGTAACCTTGATAAAACCCGCATTGTAAACCCTAAGAACCAAACCAGCATTGGCCACCTTGAGCCACAAAAGAATACCCGCAAGCTGGTGGGTTGGCTGGTATCGTATACTATAGACGAGAACGGTGTTGACTTTAAACTATTCGAGGGTCGCAACAGCATTGGTGCCGATAACGGTAACGATGTGGTTATTGCCAACGATGCATCCATATCATCTAAACACCTGACTATACTGTTCCGCCTAGGTACGTTTAAGTATAAAGATGAACTATCTACCAACGGCACGTTTATTAATGATGTTATAGCAGATGAGGGCAACCTTGCCGATGGCGACATGATTAAATTAGGTAACACCATTTTCCGATTCCGCTCGGCTGTTTAATTTCTTTCTACCTTTACATTATGAGTAAACTAAAACATATTGCTTCAACCTTAGCAATAGTATTATGGGCAACAGGGCTAATTGCACAAAATTTTACCATAGGCCCAACAGATACTACCAAGTTTCCTGAGATTAAAACGGTAGTATCGGTAAAATCGAACGAGCAACCGCAAAAAGCCGATTTTAAAATTATTGAAGACGGAACACCGCTTGAGTTTACACTAAAGCTGGTACAGGAAAACTCTAACAAAAAACAAACCGCTGTATTTATACTGGTAGAAAACTCGTACTACACAACAGGTGCCCCTATCCAAAACATTAAAACAGGCCTGTCTGAAGCCTTGCTTACTCTTGGCGATAACAAGCTGCTTAACGTGGGTTCTTTTAACCGCGCCCAGGCCGATGGCAAAGCATTTAAACAACTAAGCTTTGAATTTACTCCAGATAACAAAGCCCTAGGTTACAACATTACCAATCAACTGGTAGACAGCAAAGACACCGTTAAACGTGCCGATGTTTTTAAAGGGATTGACGAGTGCCTTGACTATATAGCCAGCCGAAGCAACCTGCCTGCCGATAGGATTTTGATTGTTATTTCAGCATCGATAAACAGCACAAAATCGCCGATAAAGGCTGAGGATGTAATTGCCAAATCGCAAAAAACCGCTATACCGGTTTACACCCTTATATACCAAACGGCTAACCGCTACGCGGGCGATAACCTTAAACGTATTAGCGACCAAACCAGTGGCGAGAGCCGCACCGTTGCCTCGTCTGCCGATGTATCTAACTACATACAGGACTTTATTGATGCCTATGCCAAGAAAGCAGGACAAAACCAACAATGCGAGCTTACCTACAACACCGCTACCGATACCGATGGCAAGGAGCATAAGGTAGAAATTGAATACAAAGGCGAACGTTTAGCTGCTTTATTTACCGCCCCTAAAGACGGTGGCAGCTTTTTAAACCTTACGCTATACATTATCATATCTATTATAATATTGGCATTAATTGGCCTGTCTATTTACGTAGCTATGCGCCAGCGCCAAAAGCGCAAAGCCCGCAGCGATTCTGAAGCCAAACGCTTTAAAGAGATGGAGGAGAAAAACCTCCGCATGCAGGAAGAAATTAAGCGCCGCCAAATGACCAACCCCGGCGAGGTGGTTAAAAACGACCCTAAGAAAACCATTATTGCAGGCTCGGCAACTGCCCCTACACTTAAGGTTTATATGGGTACCGGTGCGCAAACCTATACGCTTAAGCCATCGCAAATAAGTATTGGCCGTAAGGATACCAATACAATTGTTATTCAGGAGCAAACCATATCGAGCAACCACGCCCAAATTAATTTTGAGGGTGGACAGTATGTGTTGACAGACCTGAACAGCACCAACGGCACCTTTGTAAATGGCAAGCGCATTACCAAGCAGGCCCTACGCAATGGCGACCTTGTACGCATGGGCGCTATTGAAATGAAATTTAGCCAGTAATGCAGCTTAATTTTAAGCAAATGGGGCAAGGCCCCGCACTGGTAATTTTACATGGTTTTTTAGGCAGTTCAGATAACTGGGTATCACTGGCGCGGAATTACTTTGCCCCGCACTATACCGTTTACCTTGTTGATGCCCGCAACCATGGCGAGTCTCCACACGATACAGAACATAGCTACCCAACTATGGTGGCTGATTTGTTAGAATTCCTCAACACTCATTCTATTGATAAGGCAATTATTATGGGCCACTCTATGGGTGGAAAAACCGCTATGCTATTTGCCTGCGAAAATCCTGACAGGATAGAGAAATTAATAGTGGTAGATATGATGCCCGGCATTTATGAGCACAGCAACCTGCCTGTGGTTGAAGCCATGCGTAAGCTCGACTTTGACAACCTTAAAAGCCGCAAAGAAGCCGACGAAGCCCTTACTACCGACCTGCCATCTTTTACCCTGCGCCAATTTGTGCTAAAGAACATTTATTGGGAAACCAAAGAGCGTTTGGGCTGGAGGCCTAACCTGAAAGTACTTGCCGATACTATAGACCATTTAAACGAAGCTTTATCTCCCGACCATATATTTACCGGCCCTGCCCTATTTGTGCGGGGAGAGCTATCTGACTACATAAAAGGCCCCGAGGTAGCTGATATTAACCTCCACTTTCCCAATGCTGTTATAGAAACTATAGACGGTGCAGGGCACTGGGTGCAAGCCGAAAAGCCCGAAGAGTTTTGTTCTACCGTGTTGAAATGGCTTGGTGCCGATGGCAAGTAATTACTTAGCTTTGCCGCATGTATAATCCTGTAATATTATATGAAGACAACCACCTGATAGCTGTAAACAAGCTACCGGGCGAGATTACGCAAGGCGACATTACAGGCGATGTACCTATGACCGAGCACCTTAAGGAATACCTTAAGCGTAAGTATAATAAACCGGGCAATGTGTTTGTAGGGTTGATTCACCGAATAGACCGTCCCGTTAGCGGCGTGGTGCTGTTTGCCAAAACCAGTAAAGGCCTTGCCCGAATGAACGAGCAGTTTAAGCAGCGCGAAACTGAGAAAACCTATTGGGCCCTTGTACAAGGTATGCCACGCGAGCCCGAAGCCACACTTACCCATTATTTAAAACGCAGTCAAAAAACAAACGTTACTACAGCGTTTGATAAACCGGGCCACGATACCCAGGAAGCCATATTAAGCTATTCTGTAATCAACAGTAACAATAAGTATAGCCTGCTCGAGGTTAAGCCCATAACAGGCCGCACGCACCAGATAAGGGCGCAGTTATCTAAAATTGGCTGCTCTATTAAAGGGGATAAGAAATACCGGTCGGACCACGGAACGCCCGATAGGTCTATTTGCCTGCACGCCCGCCAGCTTAGCTTTATCCACCCCATAACAAAAGAGGCCGTAGTAATTACGGCCCCTGTTACTAATCCACATGTGTGGGAAGGTCTTGTGTAGTTATGGGTTATAAGTTATTGGTTAAATAAATTCTGATAACCGATAACAATACCTGATAACCAAATTTCTTATTTAAGGAATTTACTGGCATCCCATATATATACATTCTTATCTGATGATGCTCCGGCAAGGTATTTACCGTCGGGCGAGAATGTCAGGTTGTTTACAAAGCTATCGGGGCCGGTTAGTTTAATAATACGGTTCCAGGTACCTGCTTTATATACGTTTACTTCCCTGGCTTCAGAGCCTGCACCTATAGCCATCATAGAACCATCTGCAGAAAATGCAATCGCACGCACTTTATCTTTTTGATCGGGCAGCGTGGCTATTCTTTCATAATTATCGGTACTATACAGAAACGTAGCGTTATCATCTCCACCCGTAACAAGGTATTTGCCATCGGGGCTGTAAACCACTTCGCTGGCAGCGGCTACATGGTCGGTAAGTGTTTTTATCAGTTTGCCCGTTTTTACATCCCATACCTTAACGGTTTGGTCTTCTGATGCTGTTGCAACCTGCTTTCCATCAACCGAGAATGACACACGGTTTATATAGCTGGTATGGCCGGTTAGTACTTTCTTTTTCTTCCCTTTCTTAACATCCCATATAATGCAGTTGTTATCCCATCCGCCCGATGCAATAAGCGTTTTGGATTTATTCAGGGTAACATGCCAGGCTGTTTCAGTATGGCCGTTTAAGGTTTTAGATATTATGCCTTTGTCAATATCTACTATAACAACATCGTTGCCCGATGTGGTAACCAGTTTGCTCTTGCTTAAAAAAGCCGCACTCATACACTGGCCTATAACTGATATGGTTTTTATTTGCGCTGCACCTGCGGCATTCCATATATATACCTTGTTTTCCCACGAGCCTACCGAAGCAAGTGTTTTAGAATCATCGGCAAATGCAACACCGGTTATTAAATCGGTGTGTCCGCGCAACTTATAAAGGGGTTCCTGAGCATTAACTGCCGTTATGCCCGTCAAAATTAATATTGCAAAAAGTAAATTTTTCATGGTTTCTAATTCAGGTTTTTAAAAACAGTAGCATTCCCTACCTAATGCCTTCATTCTTTTTAAACATAATAACTATTCAAAATCAGCTACTTACATTTTTTTACATCTGATAAGCAGATATATTCTTACATGAGTAAATGTAAGTAAGCTTTAGGTTTTACGCAACTATTTGTGTGTATGAATTTAGCAGCACAAACCAACCACAAGAAAAACAATGAAAAAACGTGACAAGATGATTAAGTACATTTCGGTCGCTGCTTTCGCTCTAATGGTATCATTATCAGCAAATGCACAGCAAATACCGCCTAATGGATTTAATTACCAGGCTGTAGCCCGAAATGCAAGTGGAAGCGTACTTGCCAACCAAACCTTTAACGTACGTGTAAACGTATTATCAGACACAACCGTAAACACTCCACAATATAGGGAGATACATTACGATGTGAAAACAAACCAGTTTGGTTTGTTCAACCTAGTAATTGGCCAGGGCCAGTATGCAGGCGGTTTACACACCGATTTATACTCGGTGCCTTGGGACGTATCAAACCAGTTTATTCAAATAGAAATGGATCTTGGCAATGGAGGTTTTACCCCTATTGGCATTATGCAGTTATATAGCGTGCCTTATGCATTTTATGCAGGTAAGGTAAAAGGTAGCGGCGTTGCCGGCCCAACAGGTCCACAAGGCCCTGCTGGTTTAAATGGTATTAACGGTTCAAACGGCCCACAAGGTCCACAAGGTATACAAGGCGCACAAGGTCCTGCCGGCCCACAAGGCGAGCAAGGCTTAACAGGTCCGCAAGGCCCAGCAGGTGCTGATGGTATTGCAGGCCCACAAGGCCCTGCAGGTGCCGATGGTGCTGTTGGAGCTCAAGGACCGCAAGGTGTTGAAGGCCCAATGGGTCCTCAAGGCCCACAAGGCGAGCAAGGTATTGCCGGTGCGCAAGGCCCTGCCGGTATTGATGGCATTGCAGGCCCACAAGGTCCGCAAGGTGTTGAAGGCCCTATGGGTCCTCAAGGTCCACAAGGTATAGATGGTATTGCCGGTCCTATGGGTCCACAAGGCCCACAAGGTGAGCAAGGTGTAGCCGGACCACAAGGTCCGCAAGGCGAACAAGGTGCTCCCGGTTCTATGGGATTACAAGGTTTACAAGGCGAGCAAGGTGTTGCCGGCCCTATGGGTCCTCAAGGGCCACAAGG
>JBIPNX010000410.1:0-2746 GCA_044378145.1 Flavobacteriales bacterium
ACTATAAATAGCAATGCAAAGGCCCGTTGTTTTTCATTAAACCGTTTAATGGAAATAATAGCGGAGAATAACACTAAAGTATTCAACAGGTTCCAGCAAACTAACCCTAACCACACAGGCATCCATGCAAACAGCCCAAAAAACAAGGCAAAAGCGGGTGGGTATTTGTATAAGTCGTAATACTGTTCCGGGTGAAGTACATATAAATCAACACCGTTTATCAGGTTATAAAACGATGCCCTGAAAATCATGAAATTGTTGTAGTGCGTCTGCGTATCGGCCTTGTTGCCTTTGGCATACTCAATAAGCGAAGCTCCTACCGCCAGCACTATAAACAGGCCAAGCAGTACTTTAGGGTTGGTAATAAACCGTATTATTCGCTCTTTTGCTGCCATTCAATTGTGCCTACGGGGTAAACGGTTAGGGTGTCTGGACATTCATTAAGCAACTGCTCAATGGTTTTATTAAAAACAGGGTGAATATACTCTTTTGCAATTTCAGCCAACGGTACAAGGGTAAACCTGCGTTGCGACATAGCCGGGTGCGGAATGGTTAAATCATCAGCATTTACCACTGCATCCCCATAAAGCAAAATATCAATATCTATAACTCGGGGGCCAAACTTGGGTACTAACCGGGTGCGCCCCAGTTGCTTTTCTATATCAAGTAGAGTGCTTAATAGGTTAGCCGGTAGCAGTTCTGTTTCTATTTCTATAACGGCATTTAAAAACAAATCCTGCTCTTCTATGCCCCAGGGTGCGGTCTCATATAAGGCCGAAGTTTGAACAACTTTGCCCGCATTGGAGTTTATTTGCCTAATGGCTGTAATAATTACCTCTTGTTTGTTACCAATATTACTGCCTAACAGCAAAAACACCCTTTTCATTTGGCAAAGATACTTTGCCTGTTCAATAATCATATATTTGCAAAACATCAACCATTCAAAATGAAACAATTCTTTAAGTTTTTCTTTGCTTCGTGCCTTAGCTTTTTAGTAAGTATTGGCTTACTTGTATTAGTAGGTTTTTGGGTTATTAGTGCCGTAACATCATCTGCTGCCGAAGATGGCGGAGTTAGTGTTGAAGATAATTCGGTACTGTATATAACCCTAAATAGCCAAATTGTAGACCATACCACATCAGAGGGTTTACCATCGGTATTAGGCGGCAGTTCTAAAATTGGCCTCGACGATATTTTAACATCAATAAAATACGCTAAAACCGACGATAGGATTAAGGGTATTTTTATGGAAGTAACCGACCTTAACACCGGTATGGCTACCTCAGAAGAGCTTCGTAATTCATTAATAGATTTTAAAACATCGGGTAAGTTTATTATTTCTTATTCTGATTATTATAGCCAAAGCGCTTACTACCTTTCATCGGTAGCCGATAAAATTTATGTAAACCCACAAGGTGGCTTAGAGTTTAAAGGCCTTGCCGCTGAGTTGATTTTTATTAAAGGCACATTAGAAAAATTGGGTGTTGAGCCTCAGATTATCCGCCACGGTAAGTTTAAAAGTGCTATCGAGCCTTTAATTAACGATAAAATGAGCGAGAGTAACCGCTTGCAAACCCGCACCTACATTAGTGCTTTGTGGAATAAAATGCTTGATGGCATTAGCAAATCGCGCAAAATTAGCAAAGCCGATTTACAAAATATAGCCAATGGTTTATTGCTTACCGACTCTAAAGCCGCAGTAGACTATAAGTTTGTTGATGGCATGAAGTATAAAGATGAGGTACTGGATATGCTGAAAGAGAAAACCGGTTCTAAGGCTATTGATAAAATTGAATTTGTAAGCCTTGGTAATTACGTAAAAGTATCAAAACCAACCACAGGCGATCGTAACAAGAAAGTAGCCGTAATTTTTGCCGAAGGTAGCATTGTTGATGGTAAAGGCGATGATGGCAGCATTGGTTCTACAACCCTGTCTCGCCAATTGCGCAGTGCCCGTTTAGACGATAAGATTAAAGCCGTTGTATTGCGTGTTAACTCTCCGGGTGGTAGCGCTTTAGCTTCTGACGTTATCTGGAGGGAAGTATTGTTACTTAAGAAAACCAAGCCTGTTATTGTTTCTATGGGCAACGTAGCCGCATCGGGCGGTTACTATATTTCTTGTGCTGCCGATACCATTGTGGCGCAACCTAACACCATTACCGGTTCTATTGGGGTGTTTGGTGTATTGTGGAATGCTAAAGGCCTTACTGAGAAACTAGGCGTTAGCGTTGATACCGTTAAAACCGGAGCTATGGCCGACCTTGGTACTGCAAGCCGCGCTATGACAGAGCCTGAACGCAAATACATTCAAAACCAGATAGAAATGATTTACGATGTGTTTATTACCAAGGTTTCTACCGGACGTAAGATGAGCAAAGCCGATGTTGACAGCATAGGCCAGGGCCGTGTGTGGAGCGGTATTGATGCTAAACGTATTGGTTTGGTAGATGTACTGGGCGGTATGGATGTAGCTATTGGTATTGCCGCTAAAAAAGCCAAGCTTGATGACTACAGCGTTGTGTTTTTACCACGCCACGAGAAAGGGCTTACCAAGTTATTAAAAGACCTTAGCGGCGAAGACGACGATAAAGTGAGCAAAATAATGATGAACGAGTTAGGTCCTGATTATAAGTATTACCAATACCTGCGCAATGCACGCCAGATAAAAGGTATACAGATGCGCATGCCTTACGAAATTGAGATTAACTAACAGGTTATAAACAATTTGGCATGATATTTGCTATTA
>JBIPNX010000412.1:0-2733 GCA_044378145.1 Flavobacteriales bacterium
CGTCAAAAGCACCTAAAATGTTGCCTTTTAAAATTTCTCCGTTTAAATAGTCAACTTTTTCTTTTAGCGTATTCATTGTTATGTATTTTTAAGTTCGTTATTCAATTATAAGACAAAGTTAATGTTAAAACATCAATGTTTTAACATTAAGATGAAAAATTTATATTAACTAATTGATTTTCAATAAATAAAAATTATGAGTATAGGTAAAAAAGTGCTGATTGGAGTGTTTGCTTTGATGTTTATAGGGGGTGGAATAGCCCATTTTCTGAACCCTGAGTTCTATTTTCAATTAATGCACTATATAATCCCTGCCGGGCATGGCGAATTAAAGGAGCAACTTATTTACATAAGCGGTGCAACAGAAATACTCGCAGGCTTGTTATTTATACTACCGCAAACGCGCAGGTGGGGCGCTATATTTATAATGCTCCATTTAATTGTATTTTTACCTATACACGTTACCATGTGCTTTACAACAAAACCCACACCACCATGGTATGCAGTATGGGCCCGTTTGATAATACAATTTGCCCTTATATACTGGGCCGCAACATTTACACAGAAACCCGTAAACCAAACAAAATGAAAAACTACCTGATACTTCTACTGTTGTTGCTAGGCACTAACGTAGCCATTGCCGGAGGTAACGACACTATCCCAATTGAGATTTCTAAAACCATTACCGTAAACTGGAGCATTAAGGGTTCTAAAATTGTGCAAGACGATCTTTTCTTAAAGCACAAGGCAAATAAGAAAGCTATAAAGCTGGAACTTATAGACCTTGTTGCCGATGGTACAGAGCTTGACTTAGAAGCCTGCTTTAAAAAGAGCGGCAAAGTAACCAAGGGTGATGTAGCATTCTACCTTTTTGATGAGATATTTAACGTGCCTTACCCAACAGCAGTGGGCAAAGCATTTCCCGACATATTATTATCGTGCAAGCCACCAACAGGCTTATATGATTATATACAGGCTAACCGTACTACTGTATCTGCGAATATGAAAGCTTTTTATACTAAGCCTATCCGATAGTATTGCCAATAGCAGCAAAGTGGGCTATACTGCCACCCAGCACAAAAACATGCCATATGGCGTGGCTGTAGGTTAGCTTTTTAGACAGGTAGAAGAACGTACCCGTGATGTAAAACACACCGCCTACTATTACTGCTATATATACCTCGGGTGGAAGTGCATTAAATAACGGTGCGCCCATAACTACTGGTAACATACCCATAGCTATATATAACAGGGTTGATACCAGCTTAAACTTACCGGTAAAAAACAGCTTAAATATAGTACCCCCCAGCACAAGCGACCATTGGATAATCAAAAATGTTTTAGCGGTTTCGGCAGGTAAATAGCGCACCACAATAGGCGTAGCCGAGCCGGCAATTAAAAAGTAAATGGCTATATGGTCTATACTACGCCATAGTTTTTTAAGCTTGGGCTTGGTAATAGAGTGGTATATGGTTGAAGTAGAAAAAACAAGCAACAGTGAGAAGCAATAAATACCCAACGCGGTTAACTGAATGCCCGGGGTTTGATTTTTTACTGCACTGTATAATAATACAGGCCCACCAACCAACCCAAAAAGGATTCCGGCGGCGTGGGTAACAATATTGGCAATTTCTTGCTTGCGGGTGTATTCAGACATAGATACTAATATACAAAAGGGAACTCAGAATGTTGAAATATTTGTTGCAAAGTTAGGCAATTACAGAACTCTACAGACTTCCATTTTTGTACCTTAGTCCCATGCAATTCGCGCCTATCAATCCAACAGATATTTCTTTCTTCCAGTCTATACTTGGTGATGCTTTTGTATTGACCGATAACGAGGCCCTGCATAACTACGGTCATGATGAAACGGAGGACTTAGTCTATTTACCTGAAGTGGTTCTAAAACCCGCAGATGCTACACAGGTTTCTGCCATTGTAAAATACTGTAACGATAATACCATACCCGTTACTACCCGCGGTGGTGGCACAGGCCTAAGCGGCGCTGCACTGCCTGTGCACGGAGGTGTTATCTTAAGCATGGAGCGCTTTAACAAGATTGTAGAGATTGACGAGCGTAACCTGCAGGTTACTGTTGAGCCGGGTGTTATTACCCAGGTATTGCAAGAAACTGTTTTAGCCAAGGGCCTCTCCTACCCTCCCGACCCATCTAGCCGTGGCTCGTGTTTTATTGGCGGCAATATTGCCCATAACTCGGGTGGCCCGCGTGCGGTTAAGTACGGTGTGGTAAAAGACTATGTACTAAACCTGCAAGTGGTTTTAGCCAATGGCGAAATCATCTGGACAGGCGCCAATACCCTGAAAAACTCAACCGGGTATAACCTAACCCAACTAATGGTAGGCAGCGAAGGCACGCTGGGTGTTGTTACCCAAATAGTGTTGAAGCTTATCCCCGCCCCTGCTTTTAACCTGGTAATGCTTGTTCCTTTTAATTCTGCCGAAAGAGCATGCGAAGCAGTATCCGCTGTATTCCGCGCAGGCATAGTACCCTCGGCTATGGAGTTTATGGAGCGCGATGCCATTGATTGGGTGCTGCAATACCGTACCGATATTGCCGTAACTGTTGCCCCTGAAGTAAAAGCCCATTTACTTATAGAAGTTGATGGCAACGATATGGATGTGCTGTTTAAAGACTGTGAACGCATAACCGAAGTAATGCAAGCTTTTGATGCAGGCGAAGTGCTATTTGCAGAAAGTGCTGCCGAAAAAGAC
>JBIPNX010000411.1:0-2733 GCA_044378145.1 Flavobacteriales bacterium
CCGAAGCCTTGGATTTACTAAAGCTACACGCTGCGTTTTCTATTGCCAATGCAGGCGATTTACAACACATCTTTAACAACCTGAATACCGATAGCCGCCTGTATATGCTGGCAGGCAGTGCAAGCCGCAAATATGTGTTAGAAAACACCGGGGCTACCGACAAAATCTACAACCATTTAAAGGCCCAAGGGTTAGTATAGCCTATGGATTTTGCAGGTACACTTTTACATTGGTACGAGGAGAACAAACGCCCCCTGCCCTTTCGCGCTACTACCGACCCTTACAAGATTTGGTTGTCAGAAATCATCTTACAACAAACCCGTGTAGAGCAGGGCATGCCCTATTACCATAGCTTTACCAACACCTACCCAACTGTAGTAGATTTAGCCAACGCCCACGAAGACGCTGTAATGCGCTTATGGCAAGGCTTGGGGTATTATTCACGCGCGCGCAACCTGCACCAAACAGCAAAAATTATAGCTACAGAATACAAAGGGAAATTTCCATCTACCTATGCTGAAATAGCCACGCTTAAAGGTATTGGTCCGTATACTGCGGGCGCTATTGCATCTATTGCCTTTGGCGAAAAAGCCGCTGCGGTTGACGGCAATGTGTTCCGTTTCCTATCCCGCTACTTTGGTATTACAACCCCTGTTCCTTCTGAAAAAGGCAGAAAGGAATTCAGCGCCATTGTGCTGGATTTAATGGGCAACCACCACTCAGGTACATTCAACCAGGCGTTGATTGAGTTTGGTGCATTGCAATGCAAACCAAGCCCGCTGTGCGGCACCTGTCCGTTTAGCCAAACATGCTATGCCTTTAAAAAAGACAGGATTGCCAACCTTCCAGTAAAGAATAAAATGGCGGCACGGCGTACGCGTTATTTCAATTACCTCATCATTAAAAATGGCGAGCAGCTATTGCTGCAACAGCGCACGGCTAAAGACATTTGGCAACAGTTGTATGAGTTTCCGTTAGTGGAAACCACAGAGCCCGCCGACTGGAAATCATTAAACAAAGAACTAAGCGACACCAAAAACCTGCACCTGAAAAGCACAGTAGGGCCTGTAAAACATGTGCTTTCGCACCAGGACATACTGGCTACCTTTTATGTTATTGAAACAAAAGGCAAGCTCCCAACCTGGCAAAACGCGTTTGCCGCAAACGCTGCAGACCTTGATAACTATGGCCTTCCAAGGGTTATTACGCTGTTTTTGGAGAAGAACACTGTTATATGATTATTACAAAATTCCCCTATGCCACAGCGATAGCAAATCCATGGTAAGGGCTACGCTTATGTGCAGTATCATACCGGGGAAGATGTTCTTACTCTTCAGGCTTAAATAGCCCAGTATATAGCCGGCTACAATAGAGCCAATGGCCTCAGGCAGGGGTTTGCCAAAGTGTATCATGCAATAGGGCAATACCATAGCGGCAATGGCAAAGTTACCTGCTGTTTTCTTTAGCCCGTGCAGTATAAACCCACGAAAGAAAAACTCAACCCCCAGAAATTGCAGGCCGTATATCAGCTCCCAGGTTAAAAAACGGCTCCAGTCGAACTTACTTTCAAAGCCCTTGCTTAGCTTAAAAAACGGGTACGTTGCCTGAAAATGATCGTTGTAGGAGAAGAAGACAATCAGCGGCAGTATCAGTAAAAAAAGAATAGCGTACGTTTTAAGACCCTTTAACAGCCCTGTATGTGCAATGCCAAAGTCAGAGAGGTTTTCGCGCAGCACAAGCTTTACAACAAGCGCAGGCAGCAAAAAGTAGCAGGTAAATACCATGCCGCCCCAAAACACCAGGCGGTGCAGGTTGTCAAACCCCATAAAACTTGTTACGCGTGCGGTGTATTCATCAAAAAAGAAGTTGCCGTACTTGGTTAGCGAAAAGTAGTGGCAAAACGTAAGGCACAGCGCGGCTGTAACTGTAATAATGGTAACGCGTCGCGCTTCTTTATCGCGCACAAAAAAAAGCAAGCCGCGCAATGAATAGTCATTAGTATCGCGAGGCTCGCTCATTTATTTAACTCAGAAAATAGATTTAGTTAGCAGAAGCGCCTGCTAGTTTCTCGCGTATTTTAGCTTCAATTTCGTCAGCCAATTCAGAATTGTCAAGTAATAGCGATTTAACCGCATCGCGGCCCTGGCCAAGTTTTTGGTCTTCGTAGCTAAACCACGACCCGCTTTTCTTAACTATGCCATAGTCAACACCAAGGTCAACAATCTCGCCTACTTTAGAAATACCTTCGCCAAACATAATATCAAACTCGGCCGTGCGGAACGGAGGAGCCACTTTGTTTTTGATAACCTTAACCTTTACGTGGTTACCCGATGCGGTATCACCATCTTTAATCTGGCTCATGCGGCGGATATCTAAACGTACCGAAGCGTAGAATTTAAGGGCGTTACCACCGGTGGTAGTTTCGGGGTTGCCGAACATAACACCAATCTTCTCGCGCAACTGGTTAATAAAGATGCAGCAGCAACCTGTTTTGTTGATTGTGCCGGTAAGTTTACGAAGCGCCTGGCTCATTAAACGGGCTTGTAGGCCCATTTTAGAGTCGCCCATTTCGCCTTCAATCTCGCTTTTTGGCGTAAGTGCCGCAACCGAGTCAATAACAATAATATCTATAGCGCCCGAGCGGATCAGGTTTTCGGTAATTTCCAAAGCCTGCTCGCCGTTGTCGGGTTGAGAGATTAAAAGGTTTTCAATATCAACGCCTAATTTCTTGGC
>JBIPNX010000413.1:0-2730 GCA_044378145.1 Flavobacteriales bacterium
ATATCCAATACCAATACCCACAGAAATATCCTTGTCTTCGTCGGTAAGAATGTTCATGGCATTAAGGGCCAGGTTAATGGCAATAGAAGCCTCAACTGCTTTTTTTACTCCCTCAAAAGTGGCGTATATATTATCAGCCTCAAACTTAACTATGGAGCCTTTATACTTTTCAATAATAGGTTGGGCTGCCAGTTGCATTTTACGCACCATGCTTAGGTAATGAATTATACCTTTCTCTTGCACGGTTTGAGTAAAACCGCTCATGTCTAACACAAAAATACAGGCTTCGGTGCCGAACTTCTGCCAAATTTCAGTTTCAATAAGAGGCAAATCGTCCTCGTCAGCTAAATTGTATTTGTCTAATAGCGCTACAAGCTTTTCCATAGAAAATAAATTTGCCGCAAAGCTAATCGTTTTTTCGAGAGGCTATAAAACTTCTACCCCGGTATAGGCTTTAGCAAGGACCAAGCACTTGCCAAAAAAGGTAAATGCATCTTGTCCACCGGCTATAATGGCGTCGTTGTTATTAAGGCGTGGAGCCGATGATTCCATTGCTATGATAAAGTCTTTCCACATATTGCCTACGTTCTCGCCATAGCAACCGTAGAAGTTATATGATTTAATAGCAGTAAGATTTGGGTTTTTAGCCAAGGCACGTGCAATTACAGCGCCTCCAAGGGTAGAACCTTCGGCAACGTATAAATAACCTAATGCATGTTCTATAGTAGTAATATTTAGAGTAGTAGTTTCAATATCGGCAGGGTTAATGCCAAGGTGCTCAAGGTCGGCTAGCAATAGCTGTGTTTTAGTACGCAAGTTAAGTTGTAAGCGTTCGCCTAAACCGTTGGTTATCAATAGCGGGTAAGCTGTTTCTTCAACCACTTTGTTAAATATATAATTGGCAATTACTATCGTGGTGTATTGGCCTGCATTTAGGCTACCATCCATAATGTTGTTTGAATAAGAAACTGCCTCTACCTGGTTATGGGCTTCACGTGTTTGCTCTTTAAGCGCTTGCATTATCATAGTCTGTGTTTTTAAAATTCTCGGGCAAAAGTAATAGTTTGTTTTTATTTAGACTAATTCCAAATAAAATATTTTTCATTGAAGAATTAACAAAAGGGTGTTTAGAGTATTTGTTTCAGCAGCCTTAAATAGCAGCCGTTTACCTATCTTTGCACCTCAATTTTAAAAACAGATGATTAATATTACCCTGCCCGATGGGAGTGTCCGCCAGTACGAAAAAGGCACCACTGCCCTGCAAATAGCGGCAAGCATTAGCGAAGGATTAGCGCGAAACGTTTTAGCTGCCAAGGTTAATGGCAAAGTGCAAGATGCAGTATTGCCTATTGTTGACGATGCTACGTTAAGCCTTTTGACGTGGAACGACGATGAGGGTAAATCTACATTCTGGCATTCATCGGCCCACTTATTGGCCGAGGCTTTGGAGTCTTTCTATCCGGGAGTAAAGTTTGGTATTGGCCCACCTGTTGAAACAGGCTTTTACTATGATATTGACCTTGGAGGACAAAAGCTGAACGACGAGAATTTTAAGCAGATAGAAGATAAAATGCTGGAGTTGGCGCGCCAAAAGAACCAATACATCCGCAGCGAAGTATCTAAGGCCGATGCCATTAAATACTTTACAGATAAAAACGACGAGTACAAGCTAGACCTGTTAGAAGGCCTTGAAGATGGTAGCATAACTTTTTATCAGCAAGGTAATTTTACCGATTTATGCCGTGGCCCGCACATTCCCGACACCGGCTTTATAAAGGCTGCCAAGGTAATGAGCATTGCCGGTGCTTACTGGCGTGGAGATGAGAAGAACAAGCAGCTTACCCGCGTGTATGCTGTTACCTTCCCCAAACAAAAAGACCTTACCGATTACCTTACCCTTTTAGAGGAAGCTAAAAAGCGCGACCACCGTAAACTGGGCAAAGAGCTTGAATTGTTTACCTTCTCTGAAAAAGTAGGGCAGGGGTTACCTATGTGGCTACCTAAGGGCGCTGCTTTGCGCGAGCGTTTAGAGAACTTCCTGAAGAAAGCCCAGCTTAAATCGGGTTACCTGCCGGTAATAACACCGCATATTGGTAATAAAGAGCTTTACGTAACATCGGGCCACTACGAGAAATATGGCGCCGATTCTTTCCAACCGATTAAGACCCCGCACGAGGGTGAAGAGTTCTTCCTTAAACCGATGAACTGCCCCCACCACTGCGAGATATACAAAAGCAAACCTAGGTCGTACAAAGACCTTCCGGTGCGTTATGCTGAGTTTGGTACCGTTTACCGTTACGAGCAGGCCGGTGAGCTTCATGGCTTAACCCGTGTGCGTGGCTTTACACAGGACGATGCCCACTTGTTTTGCAGGCCAGACCAGGTAAAGGATGAGTTTTTGAAGGTTATAGACCTTGTGCTTTATGTTTTCAAGACATTAGATTTTCAGGACTACACCGCTCAAATATCATTACGCGATAAAGAAGACCGTGCTAAATATATTGGCAGCGAAGAGAATTGGGAAAAGGCCGAGCAAGCCATTATTGAAGCAGCAGCAGAACGTAACCTTCGCACAGTTATAGAATACGGAGAAGCAGCGTTTTACGGCCCTAAACTTGATTTTATGGTTAAAGACGCAATTGGCCGTAAATGGCAGTTGGGTACCATACAGGTTGACTACAATTTACCCGAGCGTTTTGAGCTTGAATACAAAGGCAGCGATAACCAGAT
>JBIPNX010000414.1:0-2727 GCA_044378145.1 Flavobacteriales bacterium
CGTAACATTAGCAACGGGTTCGACCTCCGCAGCCAGGTACAAGGCATCTGGAACCAGTTGCACACGCCAATAATGGTAGATTCTGCATCGCAAACCTACCTTAAAATTAAGCCCAAAGAGTTTTTTATGTCGCCAATAAAAAGTACTACCAAAAGCTTAAAACTGAATTTGGGTGTTAGGGCGTTTTTAGAGTCGTACACAGGCACAAAACCCGAAGCAGCAACCATTCCTGCCCTGCCCGATTTAAAG
Source organism: Flavobacteriales bacterium (assembly GCA_044378145.1). GTDB lineage: Bacteria > Bacteroidota > Bacteroidia > CAMBQF01 > CAMBQF01 > CAMBQF01. The sequence continues at coordinate 250 of JBIPNX010000414.1, forward strand.
AACGATGCCGTTGCCGACAATAGCTTTTATGTAAACCTTACCAGCCGCATAACCTATGCCGAAGCCAATAAACTGGCTAACCAGAGCATGGCTAACCAAAGCTACCAAATGGGCAAAAAAACGGTGGTGGTAGATAGCCTGCACCTTAGCGGAAACAATAATAAACTGGTGGTAAAAACCTATGTAAGCAATGGCATAAACGGTATGGTATATTTATGCTGCAGGCCTGAGTACGACATGGAAAAATCGTTGCTGGCAATGAAGGATGTTGACTTTGACATTAACACCAAAAACGTATTGTATAAATCGGCCGCGTGGATGATAGACGGGCTGTTCTCTAAAAAACTGGAAAGCAAACTGGTGTTTAAAATGTCTGGCCAGCTTGATTCCATCAAAACACAAATAAACACCCAGATAGCCGACTACCGCTACCAAAACCTGTTTACCCTAAAAGGCAAACTGGATAAGCTGGAGGTAAAAGGTATTTATATGGAGCCCGATGGCATACGTGTGGCCCTGTCGGCCCGCGGAAGCGCTAATATTATTGTAGGGCTTACCCCTACCCCGCCTAAAAAGAAATGATAAAACTATCGGTAGTTATAATAGCCTTTAACGAGGAGCGCAACATAGGCCGTTGTTTAGCTTCTGTTGCCGGCATTGCCGATGAGGTGCTGGTGGTTGATTCAGGCTCTACTGATGGCACTAAGGCTATTTGTGCTGATAATGGCGCACGGGTAATAGAACACGCATTTGAAGGACATATAGAGCAAAAAAACTATGCTGCATCGCAAGCCTCGAACGAGTGGGTATTAAGCCTTGATGCTGATGAAGCATTGTCTGATGAGTTAAGGCAATCGATACTGGAGTGGAAAAACTCAACTCCTAGTGTAAACGGCTACACCATGAACCGCCTTACCAACTATTGCGGGCATTGGGTGCGCCATTGCGGCTGGTACCCCGATACCAAACTGCGCTTGTTTAACCGTGCTTTTGGCGCCTGGGGCGGCACTAACCCGCACGATAAGTATGAGCTCAATGATAAAAAAGCCCCTACAGGTTTTCTTAAGGGCGATATACTGCACTACAGCTACTACACGGTTGATGAGCACTACAAGCAAATGAAATACTTTGCTGAAATAGCTGCCAAAGCTTCTATTGCCAAGGGAAAAAAGGCTAATTCATCTAACCTGATAATAAACCCAACGGCTAAATTTATACGTCACTTTATAGTAAAATTGGGCTTTTTAGATGGCAAAACAGGCTTTACCATTAGCCGTATATCTGCCTGGGGCACGTATTTGAAGTACTATAAAATGCTGGAAATTCAGAGGGGCATTAAATAACCCTTTCAGTTCTCCGATAAAATCGGCAATTTTGCAATTATGGAAGATAAGCTAAACGTGGGAATAACCCATGGCGATATAAATGGCATTAGTTACGAGATTATAATCAAAGCCTTGTTAGACCCCATGGTAAACGAGTTGTTTACCCCTGTGGTGTATGGATCGGGCAAGGCAGCATCTTACCACCGCAAGGTATTGGGCATAAACGATTTTAGCTTCAACATCATCAACCCCGGTGGGGCATACAACTACAAGCTTCCTAACCTGGTAAACGTAATAGAGGGCGAGCCTGCTATCGAGCTGGGCAAAAGCACCCCAGAGGCCGGCGCCGCTGCCGTTAAAGCATTAGAAGCCGCTACGGCCGATTTGTTTGACGAGAAAATAGATGTACTGGTAACAGCGCCTTTTAACAAAGCCAACATACAAAGCGAAAGCTTTAAATACCCCGGCCATACTGAATATTTAGCAGACAAAGCCGACGTTAAAGACTACCTGATGCTATTGGTTAGCGATACATTGCGCGTAGGTACCGTTACCGGCCACCTGCCGTTGAAAGATGTATCGGCCAACCTTACAACAGAAAAAATATTAGCCAAGATTAAAGTATTGCATAAATCGTTGCAGTACGATTTTGGCGTGCGCAAACCTAAAATAGCAGTGCTGGGCCTTAACCCCCACGCCGGCGATAGCGGCCTGTTAGGCAGCGAAGAAGAAACTATTATTAAGCCTGCTGTTGAGGCAGCAAACAAATTGGGCATTGTTGCCTATGGCCCTTATGGTGCCGACGGCTTCTTTGGCTCGGGCTTATACAAACAGTTTGATGGAATACTGGCCATGTACCACGACCAAGGCCTTGTTCCTTTTAAAACCCTTGCATTCCACTCAGGAGTAAACTTTACTGCGGGCTTGCCTTTTGTTCGCACATCGCCCGACCATGGCACAGGCTACGATATTGCAGGTAAGAATGAAGCATCTGAAGAATCGTTGCGTGCCGCTATCTATCTGGCTATAGACATCTACAAAAAACGCTTAGAATACACCGAAATAAACAGCAACCCCTTAGCGTTTACCAAGCTTGCAAAAGAAAGGTAGCATGAAGTTAAAGCATGCCTACATACTATGCCTTTGTTTGTTT
>JBIPNX010000415.1:0-2723 GCA_044378145.1 Flavobacteriales bacterium
TTTGGTCTTGTCAAAAGGTACTCCTTTAATAAGAACATCTATCGGTTTTTTTTCTTTAATGCCCATTTGTATTCCGGCCACAGGGTCGCCGCCCTTCTTGGCTATGTAGTTAAGCAGTGCCTGAGTACTGTCGCCACTTAGTGTTACAACAACCAAACGGTTATCAAACGGAAGTACTTCAAAAACATTACGGGTGGTAATTACTCCTTTGGGTAATGAGGTACGTATACCACCGGTATTCATCAATACAAAGTCTATGTTCTTGCCATCGGCAGGCTTGTAATTATCCCTGCCGGTACTCAAAAAGATATCGGCCAGCAGGTTGCCCAGTAACGATTCTGTAGCTATGTTTTTCCTATCGGGGGCGGGAAACTCTATTGAAGAAGTAACCAACTGCTCGCCCATTGCCCCGTCAACCTTGGCTTTGTAGGGCTGTATCATTTTGTAAACCACGCTGTCTATACCCAGGGAATCGTTCTTCATGGGGTACAAAACATCTTCCGCTTTTACAATTTTAGCCGGCCTGCACGAAGCAGCTAAAACAATGAATATGATATATAAAAACTGGCGATGCATGATGGTTTACAAAGATAAGAATTATAAACGGCCCCACATAGCAAAAAAGCCTTTATTATGTATGGTTACAATGGTTTTTCTGCTTACTTTGGAATGTTGTTTTTTATATGCATAAGGCAGAAGAAAATATTGAGTTATGTGCCCTGTGTGGCAGGCCGTTGGCTAAGCCATTCAATAAGCACCATTTAATACCCAAATCGCGCGGGGGCAAGCACACCCCAACGGTGCTGCTGCATAAAATTTGCCACGATAAAATACACTCTGTTTTAACCGAGAAAGAGCTAAAGCGCTATTACCATACCATGGAGCGCATTAAGCAGGTAGAAGAGATTGACATCTTTTTAGAATGGGTGCGCAAAAAGCCCGACGATTTCTATGATAGCTCTGTTAAGTCGAACGTGCTGAAAGAGAAGAAAGGAAGTAAATGGTGAGTAGTGGACAGTGAATAGTGGATTGTGATTGGTTAATATAAAAGAGAAAATTAAAGAGCGATTTTAGCGTTGATAGATAACATAAATAAGTAGTGAAAACATAATGGTCATAAAAAACTACTCACTGACCACTAACCACTACCCACTAATAGATACCTTTGTGCTGTGTTAAAGATAATTGACCGCTACATAATAAAGAAGTTTTTGGGTACGTTTTTGTACGCCATTATACTGGTAGTGCTTATTGCGGTTATATTCGACATATCAGAAAAACTGGATGACTTTTTGAAGCGCGACGCGCCGATGAACGCCATCTTCTTCGATTACTACCTCAACTTTATCCCCTACTTCGTTAACCTATTTAGCCCGCTGTTCATCTTTATAGCGGTGGTGTTTTTTACCTCGCGCCTGGCGCAGCAAACAGAAATTATTGCCATTATAAACAGCGGGGTTAGCTTTTGGCGCCTGATGCGCCCCTATTTTATTACAGCAGCTATGCTGGCTGTGTTCTCCTTCTGGCTTAACAACTTCATCCTACCCCATGCCAACCGCGACAGGCTTGAGTTTGAGAATACCTATATAAACGGCTTAAAGGGCTTTACCGAGCGTAACATCCACCGCCAGACTGCCCCGGGAGAGAGTATCTACTTCCAGAGTTTTAACAACCGCGATAACAGGGGCTACCGCTTTACACTGGAGAAATTCCAGAACAGCCAACTGGTGTTTAAGCTTAGTGCCGAAACCTGCCAGTGGGACAGCCTTAAAAACAAATGGACGCTTAAGAACTACAAAGAGCACAAGTTTAACGGCATGGACGAAAAAATACGTGTGGGCCGTGTAATGGATACCACCATAAACATTAACCCCGCCGAGTTCCGCCGCAGGGTGACGAATGTGCAAACGCTAAACTACATGGAGCTTAACGACTTTATAGACCAGGAAACCAAGCGTGGTAGCGGCGATATTGAGTTTTACAAGGTGGAGAAATACATGCGTACCTCTATGCCTTTCGCATCGTTCATTCTTACGTTAATTGGAGTTGCATTATCCAGCCGCAAGATACGCGGGGGCATTGGGGTAAACCTGGCCTTTGGGTTTGTTATCAGCTTTGCCTATATCATGTTTATGCAGGTATCGTCTACCTTTGCTACCAATGGCAGTTTGCATCCTATGCTAGCGGTGTGGATACCGAACATAACCTTCTCTATACTGGCAATTTATCTGGCTATTAAAGCGCCGAAGTAATTACTCTTTCTCTTCCTCCTCAATTTTTTTCAGTCCCAAACTATCCAAATCAATGTCAATTTCTTCGTCGTATAGTTCGGCGTAAGGCTCTCGTAGCGATTTAATCATGATAACCTTATCAAGGCTCATTAGCAGCGATGGCAATACCAACAGGTTGGTGAAGATAGAAGTAAACAGGGTAATACAAATTAGCATACCCAGTGCCTGTGTGCCCCCAAATTTTGACAGCATAAATATGCTAAAGCCAAACAGCAGGATTATGGAGGTGTACATAATAGAGAAGCCTGTTTCTTTAAGACTTTCTTCTACCGAGCGTTTAATGTCGTGGGTGTTCTTCTTCAACTCGTGCCCGTAGACCGAGAAGAAGTGGATAGCACTGTCAATAGCAATACCGTAGGCTATATTAAACACCAGTATGGTTGATATTCGGAGCGATATATCCAAGAAGCCCATAATACCTGCCGTTAGCAC
>JBIPNX010000416.1:0-2719 GCA_044378145.1 Flavobacteriales bacterium
ATCGCCCAGGGCAATGGTGTAGAACGGAAAGTTCAACTTCTCGGCTGCATACACAGGGCTGCTTCCGCGGTTGAATATACCGTCTGACGCTATAATAACCGCCCCAACGTTGCGGTTGCTAAAGCGGTTTTGTATCTCGCCCACCACACCCGACATATCGGTTTGCTTCTCGTTAAACGTAAATGCTGATGTGTCTTTAATCTGGTCGCCAAAGCTGATAACCTTAAGCTCGTATTTATCACCCACTTTCTCAAAAAAGTCTTTCAGCTTTTCGGCATATTCTTTCTTGTAGTAAGCAGAGTCGGCACCGCCAACAATAGATTGGGAATTATCCTGCGCGAAAACAATAATGGGTTTATCAACCTCTTTACCGCTGGTTTTTATCAGCAGGCCAAGCAGCAATAACGATATAAAGAATACCGCCACCGTGCGCAGGGCAAACAGGCTGCGTTGGGCCCAAACGCCAAATGCAGCCGTAGCTTTATCGCGGTAGTACAACGCAAAGGCATAGCCAACACCGGCCAGCACACATACAATAATCAACCACGCGGGGTATTCAAAAGTTATATTCAATTCTTTCTAATATATAATTACACACCCCACCTTCGCTTCGCTCGGCACCCCTCTCAAGAGGGGATTCTCAGTGTGATTTTTCATTTTTCACTTTTCGTTTTTCGTTCGTTAGAACGTCTGCATCCCACCATCCACATTAATGGTTTGGCCTGTAATGTACGCCGATAAGTCCGACGCCAAAAACAATACCAAATTGGCAACATCATCGGCAGTGCCCATACGCTTCAGGGGGATTTGCTCCACCCATGCATCGGTCATTTTGCTATCCAGTTCGCCAGTCATCTCCGTTTCTATAAACCCGGGACATACCGCATTGCAACGGATGCTGCGGCTTCCAAGCTCGCGGGCTATGCTTTTGGTAAAGCCCAACATACCTGCCTTAGACGCCGCGTAGTTTGCTTGTCCGGCGTTACCCGAACGCCCTACTACCGAGCTGATATTTATTATACTGCCCGAACGTTGTTTAAGCATTGGCCTTTGCACGGCCTTTGTAACGTTAAAAACCGATTTTAAGTTTATGCGGATTACTTCGTCCCATTGTTCTTCGCTCATGCGCATCAACAGGTTGTCGCGGGTAATGCCGGCGTTGTTTACCACAATATCTATAGTGCCAAACTCGGTAGCAATAGCCGTGATAAGCTCTTCTGCCTGTTTCATGTCCGAGGCATCAGACCTAAAGCCTTTGGCGTTTACCCCTTGGGCTTTAAGCTCGTTTTCCAGCTCCTGCCCTTTCTCTACCGACGACAGGTACGTAAAACATACCGTTGCGCCATGCTCTGCTAACTTGTTAGCTATACCGCGGCCTATACCGCGCGATGCGCCTGTAACCAGCGCTACTTTGCCTTCTAATAGTTTTGCCATAGGTGCAAATATACTTTAATGGGCGAATTAGCCAATTAGCGAATGAGGGAATGTTATAAAATGGTGGTGTTGATAGTCATTCTGAATTTTGCATTATGCATTTTGAATTATCTTAGCCATATGCAATCCCTCCCATTCACCGCTGAAGATTTATCATACTTACAAGGCCTGCAACCACCCGACTGGCAGGATATTACCCCGCACTATGAGTATTATTTGAACTCGCCGCAATGCTCTCCCATAAAAATTATGGAGGGCGATACCATTGTGGGTGTAGGGGCTGCTATTCGCCATGCAGACACAGCCTGGCTGGCGCATATTGTTACCCACCCTGAGCATAGAAAAAAAGGCATAGGCGCTTTTATCACCCAAAGCCTCGTAGCTATCCTTTCCGATTTTGAAACCATATGCCTGGTGGCAACACCCTTAGGGCAGCCGGTATACCGCAAACTGGGCTTTGTAGAAGAAATGAATTATGTATGGTTGGCAGGTGAACCCCTCGAACTGGAGTACGACAATACCTACATTAGGCCATTGGAAGAAAAAGATAAAGTGGCAGTTCATGCCTTTGATATGGACACCTTTGGTGAAGACCGCATTACCCGCCTTAACCAGCATTGGGAAAAGGCTTTGGTGTGGGATGAGAACGGAACCATAGAAGGCTACTACTTCCCTACCCTTGGCGAAGGTGCTATAGTTGCCAATAACCCAACTGTGGGCTTAAATTTTATTAAGCTCCGCCTTAAAACAAATGGTTTGACAATTATCCCCTTAATAAATACCGCAGTGCATGAGTTTTTGCTGGGGTTAAACTATAAAGAAACCATTACTGCCAAACGAATGCGGCTAGGCAAAGAACGCCCTTGGAAACCTGAGAAAGTTTATAGTCGGGTTAGTGGGCAAATAGGATAGTTAATAATTAACAGATAAAGAGATCTAGAATACTTTATATTTGATAGATGATGATAACAGACGAAAGAAAGAACCATTGGGAGAATGTATACAGCACCAAGCAGCCGCACGAGGTTAGCTGGACACAGTAAGTGCCAACCACATCGCTTAACCTGATACGCAGCTTTGCCATTGATAAATCAGCCGGTATAATTGATATTGGCGGAGGAGATAGCAACCTGGTAGATTATTTACTTGACGAAGGGTATAGTAACATTACGGTGCTTGATATATCGGGCGAAGCGCTGGAAAGGGCAAAGAAACGCTTAGGTGCTAAAGCCGATAATGTAAAATGGATAGAGAGCGATATAACTGAATTTAAGCCCACAGAACA
>JBIPNX010000417.1:0-2717 GCA_044378145.1 Flavobacteriales bacterium
AGTATGATTATCTTGCAGGCATGAAAGTTTATTACATAACAGGCACTTCGCGCGGTATAGGTAAAGCCCTTGCCGAACATATACTATCGTTACCCGATACCAAAGTCATAGGCCTTGCCCGCAACCATACCATTGAGCATGCAAACTATAAGCATGTTGATATTGACCTTTCTAATACATCGTTTACTGCTAATTTTTACTTTGAGCAACATGCTGCAGCTACAGAGATTGTATTGATAAACAACTCGGGTGTGATAGGAGATATAGCCCGTTTCGGAGGTATTGACAATGAGAAGATAGTTGAGGCTATGCACGTAAACCTGATAGCCCCGTTTATACTCAGCAACAACTTTGTAAAGGCTTATCAGGGGTTAACAATTCCATTAACTATACTCAACATAAGTTCAGGCGCGGGCCGCAACCCTGTTGATGCATGGGGTGCTTATTGTGCCAGCAAAGCCGGTGTAGATATGTTCAGCAAAGTACTATCACTTGAGCAGGAAATAGTAGGCCGTAAAAACCTACGTTGCCTGTCGCTGGCGCCGGGTATTATAGATACCCAGATGCAGGATGCTATACGTGCTACCAGTCCCGAAGAATTTAGTCGCCATGCCGATTTTGTAGCTCTTAAAGAAGAAGGCAAACTGGTAAGCCCTGAAAACCTTGCCCCGCTTATTGTAAAAGCCTTGGCTAAGCAAGACTATGATAAGGTAACTATCGATTTAAGGGTGTTGTCAGCTTAAACCTTTCCCTATTTCTACCGTCTATCGGGCTTAACATTGGGTTAACATTGCTATATTGCACCAATAAAACCATAGGCATTGAAGAAATACATACTTGCAGGCATAGTGGCCTGCGCCTTTATAACAGCCTGTACAAAAGACAGGGATTTCCCCGATAATAATAACCCTAATGATATTGAAGAGGGCGATGTGGTGATTAACGAGTACGCTGTTAATGGCGCTACCCTTACCAACGAGTTTGGCAACACCGACGATTGGATTGAGCTGTACAACACCACCTCCGATACGGTATTCATCAATCAAAACCGCTTTTACGTTAGCGACGATGAAACCGACCCGTACAAGTACACTATAAATAAAGACACCTTTATTACCCCCAACGGTTTTTTATTGGTATTTGCCGATGGGTTAGACACTACTGCTACGCAATTCCATACCAACTTTAGCCTTAGCGCCGGTGGCGAGTACATTAGCTTATGGGCGCTTAACAGCCAAAACCAGGCTGTGGAAATAGATACCCGCACCTTTGGCCCCCAGCCCAGTGGGCAAAGCGAAGGCCGTAGCCCCGATGGCAGCGACACATGGACATTATTCAGCAACCCAACGCCCGGTGCATCTAACCAATAACCTACAATGAAGAAGCTACTAATTATACTATTTATAGCACCCCTGTTTGCCAATGCCCAGTTTGTTGTTACTGATGGTAAAAAATCGCTGGAGATTTCGGGTGTGGTATATACCTTTTACAACCACCGTTTTTATAAAGAAGGGGAGGATAATAAAGACAAAGACCTGTTCCGCCTGCGCGATGCACGCATAAAGTTTGTGGGCGATTTAAAAAAGAAAATATCCTTCAACCTTGATATAAACTTTGCCGGTTTACAAGTGCTAAATACTGACGAATCTGCCACCTATAACCCCTTTTTGAACGATGCCAATATTACCTGGACAGCCCCTGGTAAAATTGATTTATGCGTTGGTTATATGGGCATAGATTATGGCCGCAGCAGCATGGCATCAATCTTTACATCGCCGTTTATGGAACGCCCGCAGTTTACCAAAGGCGACTACTACAACCGCCGCGATATGGGGGTAAGCCTTACCAAACTGTTTTGGGAAAAGCGCGTTCGCCTTAATGCCGGAGTATACAATGGTCTGGGTACCCCGCTGCCCGACAATGACAGGTCGGGTAACTTATTCTATGCTGCCCGCGCCGATTTTTCGTACCCTAATAAGGTTGATACCGACGAGGCCGATTTAGAACATTTGGCTAAACCTAATTTTGCTGTAGGTATCAATGGTATGTACTCTAACAAGCAACAGGCATCAAACCCTGAATACCCGGTAGCTATAAATGGTAAGCGTATGCTTTACGGCGCCGATTTTCAGTTTATGTTCAAAGGCTTCTCGTTACAGGCCGAGATTAACCAGATGCGTGGTACGCCTAACGATACCAACGATGTATGGCTGAATGGCCAGAATACCAGTTATTTCCGTTCAGGGGCGTGGACAGTATCAGCAAACTACTTCTTTAAAAAAGCCAATAGCCTGGTAGGTGTGCGTTACGACGATGTAAACCTGAACGATATTGTTAGGGGTGACGACCGCCGCCAGCTTTCTATAGCCTATACCTATATGCTGAATGATTTTAAAACCTGTTTCCGCATACAGTACTGGAAACGCTTTAACCAAGGCCTTACAGGGGAACCCTGGAACGAAGACCAGCTTAGGGTAGGGGTACAGGTGTTGATTAAGTAGCAGTACTAATCATAAATTAATGGCTTATTAACAACCAGATATTGTTAAAAGCCCGACCTTTGCTCTCCCATTAAGTTTTTGGATATGAAGAAATTTATTTACTCAGCATTATTGCTTTTATCGGCAGGCGCCCTTAAAGCCCAGGCCCCATCAATTGTATTTTTGCATGCAGATGCTTTTGTAGACACCTACGAGTTTATGACCCTGCAAAGGTGC
>JBIPNX010000042.1:0-9961 GCA_044378145.1 Flavobacteriales bacterium
GGGTTGGGATAGACAACAAGTTTATTTGCTTTAAACGCGTTTTCGGGCACATTAACGGCCGCATCTCCCCTGCCGAAGCAATACTCCCCAAAACGAAGCGTATCAACATCAAAACGGCCTATTTTATCGGTTGTGCTGCCCTGGGTGTTTTTAACAGCATTGCTATACTTTTTCCAGGGATAAAAAGGGCTCGGGCGATAAAGAAGAATAAGGCTATCCTCGCCGCCGGTAATTAAGCCATGGTCTAACCATCCGCTGGAAGTGCCCGTGGTGCGGCCATTGTAGCCGAAAACACCTTTAGCCACAAATCCTTCCGGCGCAATACCGGTAACCCTCCAAAAACGGTCGGGCGACACAATCACATTGTCCGTATTGTCAACATGGTTATCTGCAGCAACCCAGTTGTGTTCAACAATAACAAAAGCAGAATCGGTAATGCTAATGGGGTTTATCGACATAAACGCATTAACCATAGACACGCTTCCGGTTTGCTTAAACACTTTCGATTCGGTAGTAACGGCGTGGCTAATACGGTCGTCGGTGTTAAGGTTTGTCATTACGGGAACAAACGGAACGGTATGTGTTAACGTAGTAAACTCGCCCGAAACCAAAGCGGGTTGCGAGTTGGTAGTCCAGTCTGCTCCGCGGAAAGTAATGTTGAAAGGCACGTTGTGCGCAAAGGTATTGGCATGGTGTAGCTTCTGGCGGATGTAGGTAGTAACGGTATAGTTTTGTCCCGAAGGTGCCACGTGGAACGAGTCGATGCTAAACTGCGGAAAGCCAGGCTGGTGTACCCAATCGGTAAAAAAGTCGTCGAGGTTAAGGCCCGAAAAATCTTCCAAATCCCGTTGCAAGGTATCGCTGTTTACATCATCAAACATGTTGTTATCAAGGTAGTATTTTAAACCGCCAAAAAAGAGGCTATCGCCCATGTAGCTGCGCAGGGTATGGATAACATCTGCCCCCTTTTCGTAAGTAGTAGAACCATAGGTAACAGTCTGTGGAACATCAGAAATGGCATAAAAATCGCCATCCAAAGCGCGGGTAAAATTCAACACCTTGCGGTGGTTGTTGCGTATCTCGCCAATGTAGCGACTGTATCCAACAAGCCCCTCGTAAAAAACATATTGACAGTAATCTGCAAAACCCTCGTTCAGGTACATCTCTTCCGCTTTGTCGCAAGTAACCAAATTGCCAAACCACATATGTGCCAACTCGTGCGCCATTGTGCTTTCGTAGGTTGTTTGCCCGTTAACTAAAAACGTTGGGTACGATATGCAGGTTGCATGCTCCATAGCGCCCGCCTGGAAAGGCACCAGCACATAGCCTACGCGTTCCCAACGGTATGGGCCAAAGCGGTTTTCAAACGTAGCAAAAGCCACGTCTAAATTGGCAAAAGAGTTTTTTAGTTTGGTTGAATCTATAGCAAGGCAATGCATTAATACGGGAATATTTCCACCTGCAACAGTTGGAAAATTATCGGTTACAGAAACATAAGGAGCGACAGCAACACAAGACAAATAGCTTGGTATTTCCTCTGCCAGCGACCAAAAGAAAGTGCGCGTTCCATTACCATTGTCGGTTGTGTTTACCAGCGTACCGTTACATACTGCGGTGTTGGTGGTTGAGGTCGTAATATTGAAATCGAATAAGCAACGCTCTACAAAATTGTCGAAACAAGGATACCAGCAACGGCCAAAATTGTGGGGTATGGCATCAAACCCAACACCAATAGAGTAGGCGTATTGGCCCGAAAAATCAAACCCACCATAGCCCGAAGCATCGGTTACCGGTGTGCCATGGTAATATACCACCGCAACATCGCCTTGTTGGGCATTGTAGGTGGTTGGTAATTGTATGCGGATAATCTCGGCAGTATGGTCAAACACCAGGGCGTTTCCATTAATCAGCACAGAGTCTACAGTAAGTGCAAGTAAATCTAATCGCAGAACATTAATTCCGTTTACCTTTGCTTTAAAATCTATTGCTGCGTTACCGCTTATTTGCTGGTTGGCAAAGTCGGTAATGGTTAGGTTAATGGTGGTTTTTATAATGTCAATGCTGTCGCTGCGCGTATCGTTTACCGATGCCAGCGTGCCCGGATTAGGGTTTTGGTGCTTGCAATAGTTAGATTGTGCACCCAGCGGCAACTGGCTAAAAACCAACAATAAGGCCGAAAAGAATAGCTTTTTCATGCAATAAGGGAAATTACGGTATCAACAAAAATATTGAAAAGCCTTGGTTTAAGCACTATGCACTTGTTTTACGAACCTCATATTACCGGAAATACAGTTGAGCTTAACGAGGAAGAAAGTTTCCACGCCATAAAAGTATTGCGCCTTAAAACTGGCGATACCGTTAGGCTTACCGACGGCAAAGGCTCTTTTTACGATGCCGAAATTGCAGTCATAATTGGTAAAAAAGCGGAATTATTAATTACCGCACAACAAGAACAAACAGCGCCCAAAGCTAAGCTGCATATTGCTATGGCGCCCACCAAAAGCATAGAACGGTTTGAGTTTTTCCTGGAAAAAGCTACCGAAACAGGCATAGCAGCTATAACACCTATTGTATGCGACCGGTCAGAGCGCCGCCAGATACGCGAAGACCGCTTGGTTAAGGTGGTGGTTTCTGCCGCAAAACAATCGCTAAAGGCGTGGATGCCAAGGTTTGACGAGCTTACCGCGTTTTCAAAATTTGTGAACGCGACCAATCTGCCGGAGCATAAATACATTGCCTGGTGCGACGAAGGCGAGAAAAAACAATTGCGCGATGTGGTAAACCAAAACACCGACATCCTCGTTCTAATAGGCCCGGAGGGCGACTTTACCCCGGCAGAGGTACAGGAGGCAATTAAAGCGGGCTTTATACCTATTACGCTTGGCGACACCCGCCTGCGTACCGAAACAGCAGGTATTTTTGTAGCTTCGGTGTTTAATTTTGTAAACCAGTAGTGTTGAGATGAAAAGAGTAGTAGTATTGTTAACCCTGTTTATTTCGTTGGCCGCGTTTGCGCCAAACCCGCCCTATACCTACCAGATAGGCTTGCTTAAATACGCAGGCGGAGGCGACTGGTATGCCAACCCAACATCGTTACCCAACCTGATAGAGTTTACCAATAACAACCTGGGCACCAATATTAACCCAGATGTTGCTACTGTTGATGTGGGCAGCACAGATTTGTTTAACTACCCCTTTGTACACATGACAGGACACGGCAACGTGGTATTTAGCGACCAGGAAGCCAAGAACCTTCGCAACTACTTAATTGGCGGCGGCTTTTTACATATTGATGATAACTACGGCATGGATAAATTCATCCGTCCGCAGCTGAAAAAGGTATTTCCCGAGTTGGATTTGGTGGAGCTACCTTACTCGCACCCTATCTACCACCAAAAATTTGACTTTGCTACCGGCCTACCTAAAATACACGAGCACGACCAGAAACCCGCACAGGGCTTTGGTTTGATATGGGAAGGCCGCCTGGTGGTTTTCTATAGTTTTGAAACCGACCTTGGCGATGGCTGGGAAGATTTTGAAGTACACAAAGACAGCGACGCGGCACACCAAAAGGCTCTTAAAATGGGGGCAAACCTGCTGCAGTACGCGTTGATGAGGAACTAAGTCGTGGTGCCTAGCTTTTTTGCTCTCGCAATTTCAAATAAAGGCTGATTAATTCGAATACAAAAAGGTATAAAAACACTGCCGTGGCCAATGTATAGCGTGAGTTTGGTACTATGCTTGCCATAAAAACAGCAATATTTCCAAAAATTAACAGAGGAGAGATTATTGCCGGTAATAAAGCAATACGTCTGCTTTTCCCCGAGTTAAAAAAGAAATAAACAAAAAAGAACAAAGACAAAAAGAATAATATGGGCCAGACAATGTTGTTGAGCAAATAATAACTAACAGTGTCAATAAAAGAAGAAAATTTAAACAATGGGTTTTTAAATAATGCGGCACGTTTATCATTTAAATCAACACAATATGAATCTTTTTTTGCCTGATACACAGATGTGTCTGTAAACATGGAAAAATCTTTTAAACAAAGGGCTGAAAATGCTGGCGATGAGAACATTGTTAACTCTTTTGTAGTACAAAAAACAGAACTTCTATTGGTAAAATAATCATTAAAAAAGAAATGCTTTTCGGTATAAATATCAAAGTACTTTAAAAAAACAAAATAGGAGTGCTTTGCTCTTAGGGCGTAATTTCCGGAAGAGGATTGAGCGAGCATTTTCATACCCGGCTCATTGGTCTGTATCAAGCTATAAAAGGCCCAGGTTTTGTCAAAATTAGAAATAGTAAACTGGCTATTAAGTCTATTATAATTCCATGAATTTTTAATAATATCATCATGGTCATTAGAAAACGAAGCGTTTACAGAGTCAACAACAACAGCAATTTCTTGTGGCAGCCCCGGTGGCTTTTTAAGATTGTGTATGTTATTGCCAATTTTTGTAAATAAGTAAAGCTTTGAAGGCAACGCAGAAAATCCGCTCCCCGTTGCTTTGTTGTAAAGAGAAATTCCGGAGAAAAGCATAAGATTAAAAGCGAACAAAAACAACAAAGGGTGATACTGTTTTTTTAAAAGGAACACCACACCGCAAGCCAAAATAAAGAACAACAGAAACGCGCCCTGTGGGCGCGCCTGAAGCGCTACAAATATTAAAAAAGAAAGAAACAAAGAGTTTTTTATGGTTAAAGAAGAACCAATAATGCTTTGTATGGTAATAAAGATAAAGATAGTTAACGAACAAAAAAGAGAGGTTGGGCCAATCGTTGTTTCTTCTAACAACAAAGAGCCGGAATTAAAAAACAAGATTAACACACAGGCCAAAGGCATAAACAACGCCCCCGATATTAATTGCCGCGCTTTAACAATAAGCAATGTAGAGGCAAGCAGCGTAAGAAGCGAGTTGAACAGCAAAATGTAAAAATTATCATTTGCCACCAGGGTAAAAAACGAGAGCAATGCCGGGTAAACAGGTGTGGTTGTTCCAAAAGAAGGATAAATGCCCCTAAGTAAATTTTCAACGGGCTTGTAATAAGTTGCTGTGTCAGGATTAAAACAAGGAAGATACCCAACGCAATAAAAAACAAAACGGGTTAATAAAAATAAAATAAGGTTGGCCAATAAAAACCAACGAACAGTCTTTGCGCGGGTTAAAAAGTCCTTAAAGTGTCCCAAATCAAAAAAGCCCATATTAAATAATTGTTTGTCTATTTAATTATCATTTTTCCACATCAAGGTACACTCTACCGCTTTTTTCCAGCCTTTGTAAAGCCCGGCGCGTTTAACCTCGTCCATAGAGGGGTTAAAGGTTTTGTCTACCGTGCGGTTATTGGCAATGTCTTCTTTTTTGTATAGGCCCACAAACAATCCGGCCAAATAAGCAGCGCCCAGCGCAGTAGTTTCAATTACCGCAGGGAGTTGCACGTTAGCACCTAAAATGTCGGCCTGAAACTGCATTAGCATGTTATTGGCGCACGCTCCGCCGTCTACACCAAGTGTTTTAAGGCTGATGCCCGAATCGCTCTCCATGGCCACTAAAACGTCTTTAGATTGATAGGCAAGGCTCTCTAACGTAGCACGGATAATATGAGACTTGTTTGTACCACGGGTTAAGCCAAACATGGCGCCACGGGCTTCCATATCCCAGTAAGGTGCGCCAAGGCCCACAAAAGCGGGTACTACATATACTCCCGAAGTGTCTTCTACTTTCATAGCGAAATACTCGCTGTCGGGTGCGCTGTCTACTATTTTAAGGCCATCGCGCAACCACTGAATAGCCGCACCGGCAACAAATACGCTGCCCTCAAGGGCATACTCAACTGTACCGTTTAAGCCCCAGGCAATAGTAGTAAGCAATCCGTTCTTCGATTTAACAGGTGTTGTGCCTGTGTTCATTAACATAAAGCAACCCGTGCCGTAGGTGTTTTTGGCTGTGCCGCTTTCAAAGCAAGCCTGCCCAAAAAGCGCCGCCTGCTGGTCGCCGGCAACGCCGCAAATAGGTATTTCTATGCCGCTGAATAAATGCGCATCTGTTTTTCCATAATCGCCGCTGCTGTCTTTTACCTCCGGTAACACACCTTTAGGTATGTTCATTTCGGCCAACATTTTATCGTCCCACCGCAGGCTTTTTATGTTGTACAGCATGGTACGCGATGCATTAGAATAATCGGTAGCATGTACTTTGCCGCCGGTTAAATTCCATATCAACCAGGTATCAATAGTGCCAAAAATTAACTCACCCGCCTCGGCTTGGGCGCGAGCGCCATCAACATTTTCTAAAATCCAGTTTAGCTTGGTGCCCGAGAAGTACGAGTCGATAACCAAACCGGTATTGTCTTTTACATACTCTTCCAGCCCGCGCTCTTTAAGCTCTCCGCAGTAAGCAGCCGTGCGCTTATCCTGCCACACAATAGCGTTGTACACGGCTTTGCCTGTGTTTTTATTCCATACAACAGTCGTTTCGCGCTGGTTGGTAATACCAATGGCAGCAATCTCATTTGCTTTAATACCGCCATTTACCAATGCTTCGTAAGCGGTTTGCAACTGACTTTTCCAAATTTCTTCGGCGCTATGCTCTACCCAGCCGTTGTTAGGGAAGTATTGCGTAAACTCTTTTTGCGCCATAGCCACAATATGGCCTTTAGCATCAAAAATAATAGAACGCGAAGAGGTTGTGCCTTGGTCTAACGCCAGTATGTATTTGCTCATTGTAAATAAGATAAGGGGCTAAAATAGGAAGAAAATCACCACTACTTACTCCCGGGTTAACTCTGCCCCAAAAAACTTTGGCACGCCATTTGAAATACCCTTAGTAAGAATATAAAAGTCTAAACACAATGAAAAAGTTAGCACTAATAGCCGTAGTAACCATGTTTGGTTATGTAAGCGCACAAGCACAGGCCACTAAAACCGCCGCCGGCGACGACAACAAAGACGGCAAACATACTTACGGTGTAGTGTCTACAACAAACGGCAAAGAAAAACCGGGCGTTAAAAAAGTAGCCAACAGGAGCAAAACAGGCACTGTAAAGAATAAAAAAACAATGGTAAAAAGCGGCACTGCGGTAAAAGCCATTGAGGCTAAACCAACAGGAGCAAAGCCACACCCAACCCCGGGCTTAAGCCACGGAAAAGGCAAGAAAAACGGCCATCACAAAAAACACCACAACAATGGCAAGCATTTGGGCCAGTATAAACATACAACCGTTGCAACACCCTCCAGGGGCTGCAACAAATAAAGAGCTTTATTTTAGTTAGTTTCAGGATTGGTTAGGAACAAACGCCGTGTGGATAGCAATATCTACGCGGCGTTTGCCATTTATAAAAACCAACCGCCACATCAACAGCATTTAATACCTTTGTAAAAATGCAGGCAAAGAGATTTTTAGTTTTAGCAGTGTTATGTGTTGCCTTGTCGGCTTTGCAGGCCCAAAGCCGGGCCAAGAAAGACGGTACGCCACAGCGTAAACTATACGCGCAACTTGATAACAACCGCGAGCTTCCGGAGACCGAAACCAAGCGTAGAAAAACACCCAACCAGGGAATGCGCCGTATACGGAGCAAGGTTTTTACCGTTAATATTTTGCGCTTTAACAAAAAAATAAGAGAAAAACACGATAGAGAGGTTGCGGCGTTAGACAGATATGAAGCCAGGTTAAAGAAACAGGTTGCAAGGCAAAAGGCCAGGAAACAAAAAGCAAACGACAAAAAAAACGCCCGTACCAGCAAAAAGCAAGCCCAATAACAGCCTACTTTTCAAGCAGGTTTTTAATATGCTCGGCTGTAAGGGGTTTTGATAAAAAACGGGTGATAAGAGGGTGTTGCTCTGCCCTGGAAAAATCTGCCGGGTCTACGGATGATGAGCACATAACTACGGTTATGCCCAGGTTAAGTTTTTCAAACTCTTGTAAAAACTCCCAACCATTCATCGGCTCCATATTAATGTCTAACAGTATTAAGTCGGGCGCCAATCCGTTTTTAAGCTCTGTAAGGGCAATTTCGGGGCTTAAAAACTCTTTAACAGCCACATTTGCTATGTTACGCTCCAGCAGTCGCTTGGTAATTATATTGTTTATAGGGTCGTCGTCAATAATGTATACCGACCCAGAAGCAAAGGGCTTATTTCCTGAAACGGTGTGTTTTTGTTTGAATGATTTTACCGCAACAGCCTCGGTCATTTCTTTTATAACAGCGTCTAAACCATCGGCAACAATTTTTAACTTATCTACCATTTGTTGCTTTTCGTCAACGGGCGTGTCGGGATTAGCAATAAGGTTGGTTAAGCCAATAATGTTTGCAAGGGGTTGGCGCAGCTTGTGCGATGTAATATGAGAAAACTCTTCAAGCTGTTTTAAATGGCGCTCGATCTGTTCTTCTGCAATTTTTTCTGCGGTAATGTCTGACCAGTTAAGCGAAACGCCTATAACATCATTACTATTTGAAGCAAGCACCGGGTAATAAGAAATTTTTAACCAAAGGCCGGTTTTTTCTTCTTGACGCTGGCAAAAAAAGGGCTTGTTTTTTAGCGCAGAGGCCACGCCATTGTTCAGGCTGAAAATTGGCTCAAAGTCTTTCAGGTAATCAAATAGGTTTGTTCCCTCGGTCAGTTCTTTTCCTACAGACAGCCCGACCTTTTCGGCGGCAGATTTATTAAAAGCCAGCACAACACCGTTTTTGTCCATTAAAATATGGCGGTCTTCGGTACTGTCTAAAATGGCTTTGTATTTAATTACCGCATCCCGGTTTTCTTTAAGCAGCGTTTTTTCTATCGTTATATCGCTCCAGCTAATACCCACACCAATAATTTTTGACCCCTCGCCATAAACCGGAACGCACTTAAACCTAAACCAGGGCATTGCACCATCTGGCATTGTGGTTGAGGCCTCAAAAGAAACAGATTGTCCCTGCATTGCAGGTATTACCCCTTTTTGTAAAAGCTGGTATTGTTCAGGTGTTGATATGTAGTCGCGAAAATCGGCCCCTTCTTTAATTTCAAGCCCAAAATTCTTTTTAAAATTATCGGCGGCGGCACTGTTAAAGGCCATTAAAGCGTAATCATTATTAAGAAAAACAAGGCGGTCTTGCGAACTGTTAAAAAACGCACGGTAATTAAGTTCTGATTGCGCTAACTTGTTTACCAGTTGCTTTTCTTCGGTTATTTCGCGCTCTACCGATATAAAACCAACAAAGCGGTTGTCTTTGTAAACGGGCGATATGTTTAGCCTTACCCAATACTCTTTACCATCTTTAGAGCGGTTTAATAGCTCGCGCTCTACAGGCAGGTGTTTATCTAGCTTTTCGCGTATTTCATTAACAATGTTTTGGTCGGTGTTTTCAAACTGCACAAAACCGGCAGGGCGACCAACAATCTCATCTAAAGAATAGCCCGTTATAATAGTGTAGGCCTGGTTTACCCATATAATTTTTCGCTCGGCGTCGGTAATAACAACCAAGTTGTCTGTATTCTCTGCAACCAGGGCAATCCGTTCTGCTTCAGAAAGGTTGTGCATATCTATCTGTTTTCCAGTGATAAAAGTACAATTTTATAAAAAGCATGTACAATAAATGATGATTAATATCAGTAAGGCGCCACACAACGCCCAAATAATGCCAACCAACGAATAGATTACCTGCCGCCGGCATTAATAAAGGTCCTTTGTCTACAGAAAAGGGAGAATAACAACCAATACCGAACCACCATGAAAAACGCTTTACTAATATTAATGATAGCAGCAGGAAGCCTATTAGGCTTTAATGCAAAAGGCAATACAGAAACCGGCGAAACAGCAACAAGCAACAATGCCGCAATTGAAAACACTCCGGGGCCTCGCAAACCGGGAAGCAATATGGGCATGCGCCGTATGCGCAGCAAAATATTTACCATTAACGTAGGACACTTCAACAAAAAAATAAGGGTTAAATACGACAAAGAGATGAAAGCACTTG
>JBIPNX010000418.1:0-2709 GCA_044378145.1 Flavobacteriales bacterium
TAATCTATATGTTCTTGTGAGTATCCCCTCTAAGGTCGTTTTGGGTACAAGGTAAAACTAAGGTTTATTTAGTTTATTTTATCTACAGCCCCCGGGGTTTTAGGTGCGGGCAGTTCTTTGTAATACTACATAGGTAAAAGGTGTAAGGAGTATTACAATCTATCGATGGTATAGCACTGACCATCGAATGGTGCAAACTTACAGGGTTAGGTAGTGTTTACTTTGCATAACACTTCTAATACATACAGTCATGAAAACGTTCATCTTTACTACCATCGCCCTTAGTCTTTCTTTAACAGTTAATGCACAAGGCTCATTTGCCCCAACAGCCAAACCAATTGCAGACTGCCTTATTAATATGGACATGAGCCACTTTAGTGGTACCTGGTTTGAAATAAGCCGCCTACCAAATGCGGTAGACAGCGATTTGAAAAACGTTAGCATATCTTTTGAAACCAAAGATAAATCAGTTAAAAGGAGTGTTACAGGTTACAAAGAAAACGGCCGTAAGGTAAACGTAACAGGCAAGCTTATTTACCACGGTTGTGGCACCTTTACCGGTACCGATGGAGGTGTGTACATTGTACTATATGTTGATGATGACTACCAGCACATTTTAATGGGCACCCCCGACCATAAATACCTTTGGATAATGAGCCGCACACCTGATATGAGCACAGTTGCTTACAACCGTTTAATTGCTAAAGCCACTGCGTTAAACTACAATGTTGCCGATGTGCAGTTAACCAACCAAAAATAAGCCCCTAATTTTTAGTTACTTATAATCTGTTTTAGCCCATGCTCATACAAGTATGGGCTATAACAGTTAAATAATCGAAGAAATTGTACCGGTTATCGAAAGGTGTAAACCAAACTGTAACCTTCATAGTTAAGGTAGTATGTAACACTTAATACCCTTTGCTATGAGAGCACTTATCCTATCCCTTTCAATCTTACTTTCGCTTCCATTGTTAAATGCTCAAAGCAACGCTCATAAAAAAACGGTAAACAATATTGATATTAATCGCCTGTCGGGCTATTGGTATCAAATTGCCCACCTGCCTACCGCCGATGGTAACGAACTTAAAAACGTGTGTATTAAGTTTGGTAAAAAAGATAAAGAGCATATACAACGTGATGTTATAGGCTATACCGACAAAGGCAATAAGGTGAAAGTAAAAAACAACCTTACCTACCTTGGCAGCGGTATGTTTAATGATGATGAGGAAGGCGATATGTTTGTGATACTATCTGTTGACAGCAAATACCAAAACATGCTGATAGGCAGTTCTGATATGCAATACCTGTGGGTTGTAAGCCGCACCAAGCAAATTAGCCCTAAAACGTATAAAAAGTTGCTTGCCAAAGCCAGCGATTTAAACTACGATATTGCCGATGTGCAACTAACCAGCCACAAATAAATTAATAAGATAATTAGTGATTGAGATAATGAGCGAATGGGTTTACCTGTTCGCTTTTTTATTTATAGCCCCGGAGGGGCGGAATGTTAATAGAAAACAAGACTGACAAATTAACTCCCCTCCTTTTTAAGGAAGGGTGGCCTTTAGGCCGGGGTGGTTACTTTTTATGCCTACCGGCAGTTCCCTGCCGGGGGCGATACTTTCTTTATCCATAGTATGATTGTTTTTAAAATGAACGAATGAACTTCGTTTGCTTGTCCAAAGAAAGTATCCAAAGAAAAGACACCACGCCCAAAAACTCTCAAATTTTTCTTTCGCACATTTCCACGTTCTAGTTGCCATGAAAAATATGGAGTTCACACAGGGCGTGGACAGCCCACCGCACTTTGTGAAAAGAATTTTATAACTGAATTTACATTATCTGATTATCTAATTGTCCTTCACATCCATCTCATCACGCAGAGCTTCTCCTAAAAGATTAAGAGAAGTAACGGTAAGGAAAACCGCCAACCCGGGGAATACAACCAGCCACCACGCGGTAAAGTTGTTTCGGCCCTGAGCTAATAGGCTGCCCCAGGTAACATCGTTTACCTGAAAGGCCCCTAAGAACGATAAGCCCGATTCTATAAGAATTGCAGAGGCTACCCCAAACACCATACTTACCAATGCTGGTTGTATAGCATTAGGCAATGCATGGCGGAAGATTATAGCTATGCGTTTTAACCCCGCTGCTTGTGCAGCTACAATATAATCCAGCTCGCGTATGCGGAGCATCTCAGCGCGGATAAGGCGCGCAATGCCTGTCCAACTGGTAAGGCCAATTACTACAATAATAACCCCCAATAGTTTTTGTGTAATGGCTGCAATGGCTATGATCAGAATGATGCCGGGAATGGAAATAATGGTTTCAATGGTACGGGTTACCCAGGTATCAATAGGAACGGCAACCTGTTTTTTGAAAAAGCCTATGCGCCCTATACTCTGCCTGAAAACAAACATGACAAACCATACAATAACCGCGAAGATTAGCAGGCTTAAAATCAGTTGCACTACAAAGTAAAGAATAGAGCTATTTATTGCAGTGGATAATGTTCCGGAGCGTACATAAAACGCATAAAACCATGCAGGGATTAATGCCACATACATGCCCCATAAACCTGCGCGGTTGGTCCGTAAGCCGGTATCGCCAAAGTAGCCGGCCAATGCGCCTAACAGTATACCTAATAATGAAGCGATAAGCATAGAGAATATACCCACACTTAATGAAATACGCACTCCGTGTATAAGT
>JBIPNX010000479.1:0-2696 GCA_044378145.1 Flavobacteriales bacterium
CCGGCGCACACCTGGGTGCACTTCCATCATTCGCCCTACGCCCTGCTCCCTGCGCCGAAGGCGCGCGCTCCGCGCCCTCTCAAGGCGACGCTCGCGCCGACGCTCGCGCCGGGGCGCATCTGGGTCCTCACGGTCGAGCTCGACACCGGCGAGGTCTACACCCTCTCGTCGGACCGCGTCGTCGATGCGCTTCGTCCCGCCGACGCGTCGGGGGTCCCCTTCTGGGATGCGCTTGCCGCGGCCTTCCTCGCGCGGCACTCCGGGAGTCTCGCGACGGAGTCCGACGCTCTCGACTGGCACGCGGAGCGGCGAGGGGGGGGTCCGCCCCCGGCCGACGTCTCGCCCGTCCCGGCCTCGCACCTCCTCAGCCGCTGGTTCCTGTCCGTCTCGCAGCGCGGCACCTACTCCGCCTTCGAGCGCGCGGGGCACGCGCGTGCCCTCGGCATCGGTGCGGCCGCCCTCCTCGATGCGCCCGCCTGCTACGACGTGCTCCGCCCGGCAGCGCCGTGCTCCGACGCGACGCTCCACGACCTGCTCGCCAACGCCAGCGCCGCGCATCCGGGGTCCGACGACGACCCGGTCGCCCTTGCGGGCCTGTTGGGGCGTGCCGTCGATGCCGCGTGCGGGGCCGCGGAGCCGGTCGCCGGCGCCATCCATCCGCTGACGGGGGCGCTCTGGCTGGCGCGCGGGGGCTCCGTCTTCGAGATCGCTCGCGCGGGCGCGCGGCGCGTGGGGGCGGACGGGCGGTGCGCGGCGCCTGTGGTGGGAGAGGAGTGCTGGCTGGAGTGGACTGACATGGCGCGAGACGAACACCGAACACCGGACGGGAACATGGCAGCCGTCCGCGCGCTCCTCGAGCTGCAGAGCGCCGCCTCCGAGTGGCGCTTCGTCGCGCCCCCGCATCTGGTCTGCTACGCCGTGCCCGCGCCGTGGGCCCCACCGCCCGCGCCGACGCTGGTGCTCTTCGGGGCGCTCGTGTATTTCGCCGTGTTCCGGCATATTTAAAACCGGGCGATGCCGCGCGCTCAGCTCGGCGCATCCCAACACCGAATATCATGTCTTCCATCGAGGATCAGCTGGTCCAGCAGGCGACGGCCCACCATGCGAGCGAGGCCCTGCGCCTCGCGCCCTGCGCTGCGCTTGTGGATCAGCTCCACGCCGAGGAGAGGGCCTTCTCCGAAAAATTCGACGCCTTCTGGGCCTTCTACAAGCAGATGCAGCGCGCTGAGGAGGCCCGCCTTGCGCCGTTCCACTCGCGCGTCGAGCGCTGCGAGAGGCTCCTGAACGAGGCCTGTCACAGCTTCAACCTCAGCATCAATGAGGGAAACCGGCTTGTGGAGCGCGCCACGGAGGCCCACGAGGGGGTGCTGGCGGCCCAGCAGGCGGCAGCGGCGTCCGCGGGATCTGCCGGTCGCCCTCTGCTCATGGAGCTCGAGACGGCGCGCAACGCCGAGCGGTCGGTCTTCATCGACATGACGGTGGCCTCTCGCCGGCACCTCTCCGACATGTGGTTCAAGTGGCAGCGCCCCCTCCTGGTCGCCTTGCTTCAGAAGGCCCAGTCCTCGCTGGCCAAGGAGACGGCCCGTCCGGACGCCCCTCCCTTGGCCCAGACGCTGCGCGAGCTGCGCGCGCTGGAGAAGGATCACACCTCTCTCATGCTGGGCCTGTCGGCCGCTAGGAACGAGCTCGAGTCTCAGAAGCTGGCGGGCGCTGTGGCGTGGGACCTCATCGTCGCGCGCGTCTACGGCGGTCTCTCGTAAGCAGCCTCGGGCTGGATTTATATAAACTCTCAATTGCCGCCAACGAATTTGAGGATGCCCTGCCCGCTGAACAGGGCGTGGAGCAGATCGTGGTGCATGAGGGTGCGGATGAGGCTGTGCTCTCCGAGCCGGGGGTGCATGCCCATGCAGAAGGCGAGCGCCATCCTCTTGCTGCGACGGGCGATGAACACGCGCGCCCAGCGCTGCGCGAGCTCCATCTGCACCTTGCACGCCAGGTAGTTGAAGTGCGTGTCGATGGGCGGCCTCCCCGGGATGATGTGGGAGAGGTAGACGGTCAGCTTCAGGTAGTCCGTCGGGTTCTTCTTCCTGAAGTACTCCAGCTTCTCCGTCTCGGGGTTCGCCCATCCCGTGACGCCCAGGATCCGCATCCCTCTGAATGCCTTGCTCTTGAGGGCGCCGAAGAACTCGTCGTGGATGACCTTGTATATGGCCGGTCCCACCACCATGATCCCGCGGTCGGGGGAGACCTCGATGTGCTGTGTCATTGCTGTTGGATTGGGTGATTCAGAACAAAAATCGGGATCCAGGTGTAGTTCATGTGAATACAAAAAATCGGCGCTCCGAACCCTCCGGTATACCGGCGTCGCTTCGCGTCTTTGCAGGTTTTTCGGCGGTTGGCACCCTTTCCTTGGCAAAAAAAACGAAGCTGAAATGGCCGTGCCAAGGGAATACGGGGTGCTCGTTGCGGGGCTGAGCGCCGCTGCAGTCGGTGGCGTCTGCACTTGCTGGTGTGCCTGGTTGGAGTATCGCCAGGTTCTCCATGCTTGTCCCGATTTCTGTTTTTTTCCGCGCTTTTGCTGTTTGCTTGGCTTGTGTCCTTGTCTGTGGGCTGTTGGCTGTGGGCTGTCGGCTGTCGGCTGTTGGCTGTTGTCGGCTGTCGGCTGTTGTCGGCTGTTGTCGGCTGTCGGCTGTTGT
>JBIPNX010000419.1:0-2695 GCA_044378145.1 Flavobacteriales bacterium
AAATCATCCTCATCATATCCGTTATATATAACTTTTGTATTGCTTATTTTGGTGAACTCAGCAATGCGTGTGGCCCACTCTTCAGAACATGTAGTAATTAATGATGCACCCTGAACCCATTTCTTTTCTCTTCGTTTTTCAAACGATGTTATAATCTTTCTCCTCCAAGACTCATCTGTTACCCATTGATGTGAGTTCCACTCATCCCTGTAATCAAAAACACGGGGCAAATTATACTTCTTACCTAAGAGGTACGCAAATTTGAATAATAAGAAGGGCCTGCCTGTAACTAATATACCTTTAATTGATTTATCTCTTTCTAGTAATTCATCAGAAAAAGTATATAAATTTTTGTAGGGAAGCCAACGGTTTGAAAAACCCGAACTGAAAATCTCCCATAATGTCAAAATCTTTCCAAACCAATTTCTAATATTTTCAGGATTATCTGTAAGGCGGTCTCTTAAACTTCTTTCATAAGGCAATCTGTAAACTTCGAACGAATCGTTCTTTTCATACGATTGTTTATTATTAATTACTTCATCAGTAATATCAACCTGATTCGGATTAAATGTACGGGTAATAATAACCGGATACCATCCATACTTATTTAAGTATTTAGCCCACGAATAAACCCTAAATATACCGGCTATATTAGCCGGAGGAAAAAAATACGATATAATGAGTATTCTCTTTAACTCCTTCTCCATTTGTAAATGTAAGTAACAAAAATAAGAATTTTAAGCTTACTTTAATCTTTTAATTAGCTCTGTGCCCCTTAATAAACTTGGTAGGATTTAAATAGCCCGTAGTATCAGTAGAATACCCCGGACCAATGCGCATGTCGGGCTTATCCCTTATTTCGAAATGCAGGTGCGCTATGTAGGCTCCATGGGCTGTACCTATGGTTCCGAGTTCGTCGCCACGCTTTAACCAAGCACCTTCTTTCACTTTTATTTTGTCCAGATGGGCATAGAAACTTTCTATGTACTTATTTGGTTTGCCCGGCACACAATGGATAACACGTACTATATTTCCCCAACCGCGGCCTGCATCTTTAGCATAGGTAACATAGCCATTGGCTGTTGCATACACTGGGTCGCCAAGATCGGTGTTGCCACCGTCGCTTCCGTTCCAGTCACTGCCTAAATGCCTGTTCTTTGTAAAAGGTTGTGCATCGTAATAGCCTTTGCCATCAGGCTTTCCAACGGGATAATCAAAACCATCGGCTATATATTCAGTATGCTTTGAGAATAAAGTATCGTATTTATTTACTGCTTCCTTTTGGGTTAGTCCGCCCTTGTAAACAGTCCATAGCTTGTCTTTAAAAATATAGACAACATCCGCTAATGCAAGTATAGCAAACAGAATAATGAATAAGCCTTTCCTCTTTTTCACGGTTAGCGCTTAGGACGGTTTGCCTTAATAAACGCCTTAGGATTCATATAGCCTGTAGTATCGCTGGAGTAACCTCCGCCTAAATCCATGCCCACAACATTGCGCATTTCAAAATGTACATGGGCCCATATAGCACCATCAAGATTGCCCATTATTCCGATTTTGGTTCCACGTTTTACAAAAGAGCCTTGCTTAACATATACCTCTTTTTCGTGTGCATACAGGGTTTCAATGCAGCGTCCATTAGGTAACCTATGTACTATACGGATTACATTGCCCCAACCACCACCGTAGTTAAACACCTCGCTAACGTAGCCGTTGGCTGCTGCATAAACAGGGTGGCCAAGGTCGGTGTTGCCGCCGCCATTACCGTTCCAATCTTCGCCTAAGTGCGAGTTACGGGTAAAGGGCTGCGCATCATAATAACCCACGGCGTTGGGCGGGCCAACGGGGTAATCAAACCCATCGCTTATGTATTCTTTATTGGAATTGAAAAGGGAATCGTACCCACCGCAAGTGCCGCATACCTCTGTTGTGGTGTAGCTAGTTTCAGCAAAAAGAATAGCAGTAACAATGGTAAGCACAGCAATAAGCAAAGCAGCTTTTTTCATTTTAGGAGAATGGAAATTATTCGCCTGTCCACACCGGCTGGCGCTTTTCCATAAATGCCTTTAACCCCTCTTGCGCGTCTTTTGTTTCAATGGTTTTGCCCAGCATCTCGAACATATACAAATGCAGGTCGCTGCCTTGTTTAGCGCCCATGTTATGGTAAGCCTCTAATCCCTTGCGAATAGCCGCGGGCGAGTATTGCTTAATATCATCAACCAAAGCATTAACGGCTAAATCCAATTCTTCAACATTTGAAACTACCTGCGATACTAAACCAGCTTCTTTAGCCTGCTGTGCAGTTAGCGAGCCTGCACGCATACATAAATCAAGCATGGTGCGGTGGGGCATCACATTCATTAAACCTGCCATAACCTGGAAAGGCCATAAGCCACGCTTAACTTCGGGCAAGCTGAATATAGCCTGCTCAACCGATATTACATGTGTACAGCCGCTGATAATCATAAATCCACCGGCATAAACCGAACCATGAACCCTTGCAATGCAAGGCTTGTATAATCCTGCAAAAACCTCTACCAAACGGATAGGTTCGCTTGGGTCAGGGATTGTAGATGATTGCTCGGTAGCTGCACCGGCAAAAGAAAGCAAATCGGCTCCGGCACAAAAAATATTACCTTCCGCTCCTATCACTACCGCCCACACACTATTGTTGTATTTGGCGTGGGTTAAGGCA
>JBIPNX010000420.1:0-2693 GCA_044378145.1 Flavobacteriales bacterium
GCATAAAGCATGCCTGCCAAGACCAAGTTATTAACGAAAAATACTATTGATTTCTATTCAGATCTACTACAATAATCCCATTAGCAAGTCTGGGTAGAATCCTAACGTAAGATTTACGGCTAATAGAATAATTAACAGCGCTATAAGTGTGTAATTACGTGTAAATGCAGGGGTATCTTCGTCAGATGTGCTGTACATATTTACTATTACACGCAGGTAGTAGTAAAGGCTTATTAACGAGTTAAATATTGCCACTAAAACCAACCATAAGTAACCGTCTTTTATTGCGGTAGCAAACAAAAAGTATTTACCAAAGAAGCCTGCCAACGGTGGTATGCCGGCTAACGACAGCATAGCAACACTCATACACAATGCCAGCAACGGGTTGTTTTTGGCAAGGCCTTTAAAACATTCAAAACTTTCGCGGCCGTCTTTGTTTTCCATTACGGCGGTAAGTACTGCAAAAGCGATTAACGATGCAGCGGCATAGGCGGCAGAGTAAAAGAACACTACCGATTGTGCGCTGGCACCCATCACCACTAGGGCAATAAGTAAATAACCTGCGTGAGATATACCTGAATAGGCCAGCATACGCTTAACACTTTGCTGGTATAAGGCTGTTATGTTACCAATCAGTAATGTGGCAACAGCAGCAGCAGTTAGTATAATCTCGTAGTATCCGCTTAGCGGGGTAAAGCAATAGTTAAACAGGCGTAAGAAAGCGGCAAAGGCTGCTATCTTAACCACGGTGCTCATAAAGGTAGTAACCAACACCGGTGAGCCCTGGTATACGTCTGGTGCCCAAAAGTGGAACGGCGCTGCTGATACTTTAAAGAGTAATGCTACAATCAACAGTACTATACCAATGTAGAAGAAGTCAGGAATTTCTTTGGCGTTTTGTGCGTAAGCTGCAATGCCTGCCATATCAAACGTGCCCGATGCACCGTAAACCAATGCAATGCCAAACAGTAAAAAGCCTGTGGCAAAAGCACCCATAAGGAAGTACTTCAGCGCGGCTTCGTTAGAGGCTAAATCGGCACGGCGTGAGCCTGCTAATACATACAATGGAATAGATAAAATCTCGATACCTAAAAACAACATTACCAGGTTAGAGAAAGAGGTCATTAATAAACCACCTGTTAGCGCGAAAATGAATAGGGCATACAGGTCGGTAACAATATCACTCTCGTTACGGTAATGGTATAATGCAAGGGTAAAAATCAAAAATGAAACACCTAACAACAGGCAAGAAAATGCAATGGCGTAGTTATCAAAAAAGGCCATTTGGTAGAAAACCTTGTTCATGCCCCATTGGTCTACCAGCAGGCCAATAGCCACTGCAAGGCCAATAAGTATTATAGGCAATATAAGCTTGCGGTAGTTAAACACGCCCGCAAACATTGAGGTAACTCCAAGTAAACTAAGTAATACTATGCTCTTCATTCGTATTGCCTTTATAATCTATTTCACAGCTCCCGCAGTAAGCTTGGCTAGCATGCTTTCTACAGGTAACTCGGTAAGTTTCATAAACAGCTCGGGGAAAATGCCCGCGCCTAAAATAATTACTGCAATGGGTACAAGTACCAGCATCTCGGTAACGGTAAGGTCTTTAAAATTGGCGGTGGTTTCGTTAGCCTCGCCAAACATACTTTTCTGGTAGGTGTTTAGCATATACACCGCACCTAATATTATGGTTAAGCCTGCAATGGCTGCCATTACTTTGCTGTAGCTGAATATGCCCAGTAACAGTAAGAACTCGCCCACAAAACCGTTGGTTAACGGCAATGCAACAGCGCCTAATAGTATGATGAAAAACAGGATAGCGAACTTAGGAGCCTGGCGGGCAATACCACCCATTTTAGTAAGATCGTAAGTGCCAAGGCGGCGGCCTAAAATATCAGCTACCATGAATAAGCCAACAGCGTTAAAACCGTGGGCCACCATTTGGAATAATCCACCTTGTAAACCTTGGGTAGTTAAGGTAAACATACCGGCAGCAATTAACCCAACGTGCGATAGCGACGAGTAAGCAAACAATGTTTTAATGTTGTTCTGGGCAATGGCAATCCATGCACCGTAGACAACACCAATAACAGCCAGTACCATTATGGTCGATCCCCATTGCTCAACAGCTAGCGGGGTAATAGGTATTACAAAACGGAAGATGCCGTACAATGCCATTTTAAGCATTAAGCCCGATAACAACATGGTGCCTTGTGTTGGTGCTACGGTGTAGGTAGCAGGCTGCCATGTGTGGAACGGGAACAATGGGATTTTTACTGCAAAGGCCAGCATAAAGCCCCAGAACACTAAGCCCTGCTGGTTAGCAGTAAGTGTAAGGTTGTAAAAGCTGCTGATGTTAAACGTAGCCGAGTCGCCGGTTTGCAGGTATAAGAAGATAATAGCCACCAACATTAACAAACTGCCGGTAAGCGTATAAATAAAGAATTTCAGGTTGATGCGGCCTTTGTTTTCGCCACCCCAATTAAGTATGATAAAGAATACCGGAACAAGGGCAAGCTCATAAAACAAGTAGAATACAAAAGAATCAGCAGCCATAAACACACCCAATAGCGATGCCTGCATTAGCAGGATAAGGCCAAATAAGCCGCGTG
Organism: Flavobacteriales bacterium; assembly: GCA_044378145.1. Taxonomy (GTDB): domain Bacteria; phylum Bacteroidota; class Bacteroidia; order CAMBQF01; family CAMBQF01; genus CAMBQF01. The sequence continues at coordinate 2,616 of JBIPNX010000420.1, forward strand.
TATTGCCCTGTGGACTGTTGTATGATGAAAGTATAATTAACGGAACAGCAAGGTTGGTTAGCAGCAGCATAAGCATGC
>JBIPNX010000421.1:0-2685 GCA_044378145.1 Flavobacteriales bacterium
CGCAGGTATCGCGTTATACGCTGGAAGAAGGCACTGATAAAACAGCAGAACTTAAGCGTAACAATCCATTTTTACACGATAACGTAGACTAGTTATGACCCTTGCGGAGAAGATAAACGCCGATATAAAAACGGCTATGCTGGCAAAAGACAAAGACTCTTTAGATGCTTTGCGTGCTGTAAAATCAGCCTTATTGCTTGCACAAACCGAGAAAGGCGCATCGGAGCAAATGACGGAAGAAGCGGAGATTAAACTGTTGCAAAAACTGGTAAAACAACGCCGCGAAAGCGCCGAGATTTATGTTACCCAGGGCCGCGACGATTTAGCCAAAGTGGAAACAATGCAGGCCGATGTTATAGAGCGCTATTTGCCCGCACAAATGAGCCGTGAAGAACTTACCGAAGCTATCAAAGCAATTATAGCACAGGTAGGAGCTACAGGCCCGCAGGATATGGGAAAGGTTATGGGTGTAGCCAGCAAACAACTGGCCGGCAAAACCGATAACAAAGCCGTATCTGAAGTAGTAAAATCGCTATTACAATAGAGTACTCTTACCTCTAACGAGGGATTTATTAATAATTGATGTTTTGGTCACCGGCCCTCAACGCAAGTTGGGGGTTTGGTGTTTTTTACAGACCTTTGTACCATAATGCAAAAAACGCTTGATATTGTTTTGCTACCAGAAGAGGCAGCCAACGAAGAGTTTATTGCCCAACGCATCTACCGCGAACTCGGGCTTAAATCCTCTGACGTTTTAAAAATCCGTGTACTTAAACGCTCTATTGATGCACGCAGTCGCCGCCAGGTAAAAGTTAATTTACGGGTTGAGGCTTTTGTAAACGAGGCTGTTATTCCGCAACGCATTACCAATCCTGAATATAAAAACGTTGCCAATGCAAAGCCTGTAATAATAATAGGTGCAGGCCCTGCAGGGTTATTTGCCGCCTTGCGATTTTTAGAGCTTGGCTTTAAACCGATAGTAATAGAACGCGGCAAAAATGTAAAAGACCGCAGGCGCGATTTAGCAGCCATTAATCGCATGCAAACCGTTAACCCCGAAAGTAATTATTGCTTTGGCGAGGGCGGTGCAGGAACGTATTCTGATGGGAAATTATATACCCGCTCTAACAAGCGGGGCAACATACAAAAGGTGCTGGAATCGTTTGTTTTTCATGGGGCCGATGAAACTATATTAGTAGAAGCGCATCCACATATAGGCACCAACAAGCTGCCTAAAATTATTACCGATATGCGCGAGTGTATTATTGCCCACGGTGGCGAGGTACACTTTAATGCCAAGTTGGTTGGCTTAGAAAAGCAAGGCGATACACTTAAAAAGATAATTGTTCAGCAGGGAGATACTGCGCCGGTAAGTATAGAGACTGAGGCGTTGATATTAGCCACAGGCCACTCTGCACGCGATGTGTTTGAGTTGTTGCATACCAATGGTATATTAATTGAAGCCAAGCCTTTTGCATTAGGTGTACGCGCGGAGCATCCACAAACATTAATAGACAGCATACAATACCATTGCGATTTGCGTGGTGATTTTCTTCCTCCCGCTGCTTACAGTTTAGTAGAGCAGGTTGATGGTCGTGGTGTGTATTCATTCTGCATGTGCCCCGGTGGTATTATTGCCCCGTGCGCTACCAATCCGGGCGAGGTGGTAACCAATGGCTGGTCGCCATCTAAACGCAACAACCCGTTTGCCAATTCAGGCATTGTGGTAGAGATTAGGTTAGAGGATATGAAAGGCTTTGAAAAGCATGGCCCGTTAATGGCTATGAAGTTTCAGCAAAGTGTGGAGCAACTGGCCTGTAAATTAGGCGGCAGTTCGCAGGTAGTACCAGCCCAGCGCATGGTCGATTTTGTAAACGGCAAGGTATCTTCTACCCTACCCGAAACATCGTACCAGCCGGGTATTGTCAGCACCGATTTACGAGAAGTATTTCCTGCCTTTATACACCAGAGTTTGCAAGGTGCTTTTAAAGCCTTTGGTAAAAAAATGGGTGGATATTATACTAATGATGCTGTACTGCATGCTCCCGAAAGCCGCACCTCATCACCGGTGCGCATACCACGCGACAATGAGCATCTTCATCACCCGCAACTAACTAACCTATACCCTTGCGCCGAAGGTGCGGGCTATGCCGGCGGAATTGTTTCTGCCGCTATGGATGGGATAAGGGTTGCTGATGCTATCGCCGTTCAATTAAAAAGTTAGATGTTGTTTCACTTCATTCATTTCAAGTCCATCAAAATTCAAAATATGTGAATTGAAACTTGACGGTTTATCGACTTTATTATCGGCAGTAAATACTCCTGAAATTTTGCAAACAGAACCCCAAAAGCAAGAAATCCAATTTTAATCACCTTCTACAACCCCAGTAAAATAAGCCAAAAGTAAAATTTATTAAAAATTTATTTGGAAGTTTGATTTTTCCCGCTTTAACTTTGCAGCAAGTTCTTTGACGAATTCTTATCAAGAAAGACGGAGGGAAATGGCCCGATGATGTCTTGACAACCTAGTTACGCTTAGGCGTAAAAAAGGTGCCACATCCTGCCCCAATTGGGGATAGATAAGTTCAGATTTCAGCATTTAATAACTCGAGATATTAAAAGCTCTTCTGACCTTGTCGGAAGAGCTTTTTTGTTTTAAGGCTCCTCCGCAAGTGTGTTTTGGTA
>JBIPNX010000424.1:0-2680 GCA_044378145.1 Flavobacteriales bacterium
ATTTACCATAACACCTTTTGATGATGATGCATGGGCAAAGCGTCCGTCTTTAAGAAAGATGCCTACGTGCGATATGCCTTTGTTTCCTGTCTCGAAAAATACCAGGTCGCCCTCTTTTAGGTTGTGCTTGTTCACCTTACGGCAAAACTCGTATTGCTGCTTGGTGGTGCGCGGTAGCTTTTTATCGTACACCTTTAAAAATACCATCTGCACAAAGCCCGAACAGTCGGCGCCGGATTTGCTTTCTCCTCCGTATTTATAGGGCGTTCCCCACCAGTCTATCACCTCATCAAGCAGTTTTAGATTGCAGTTTTTATCTACTTCAAAACCCAACTTAGCCGTATATTTTTTATATACTGATGATTTTACCGGGCGAGAGTTTTCTGTGGTTTTGGGGAGGTTATTGGTTTTACAACCAATAATGAAAAATGAAAAAATAGAAATGAAAAATAGTATTTGTGCAAAGGAGAACACCCCCTCCCCCCGACGACTACGTGTCGGGGTACTCCCTCTTCGCAGGGGGAGAGCCATAAATAAGTTATTTCCCCAGGTTACCATATAAGTATTCCCATTCTTTTTCTTCTACCTTATGCAGGAAGTCGTTAAAATCTTCGGCTGAAACTTTGCGGGTGGCTAAATAGCCTTCTTCTAAAAACTCAAACAATACCATTACCCTGAATATGCGGGCGGCCAAACGGGCGGGGCCAAGCATTACCTTACCCAACGAGCTATGCGCTAGCTGATGGCTAAACTCTAAGGTATCAATCATAACCTCCAGTTGTTTAATACGTTCGGCACGGTGCCCATACTGCTTATACACTTCAGTTAGCTCAGAGGTTGCAATTTGCCCACCTGTCCACCCACGCTGTATCAACACTTCTGCCATGCCCTCATCCATTTGGTGGGTAACGTCGTTCAGGTCTATAACATCTTGTATAGAGCGCTTAATCTCTGCAGGAAGCTTGTTTTTAATCTTGCCAAAGGTGTTAATGGCAGTCTGGATAATATCACCCTGCGAATCGAGGTTATAAATCTTCTCCATAAAGAAGTTTACCAAATCGGCACTGTCTTCACGGGCAAAATATTCGCCATAAAACTCTTTAAAGCGGCGTGTTTGCGCCTGCATAATTTCAAGTTTGGCTTTTTCTAAAAGTTCTGTATTGGCCATAATGCGTTATATGACCGGGGCTGAAAATGCTATGCTTCGGCAGCGTTCGCTTTTACAGGTCGGCCAACTAAATATACTCCTGTAAATATCAGCAGGGCCGAGCCTATTTTAACAGCATCGGGCGCGCTGTTACCAACCACTATTTCAACAATGGCAGCTATAACGGGCTGCAGATAGATATATACCCCAACAACCGATGCACTAACCGTACCCAGGGCCAGATTATTTAGTAAATAGGCAATAAACGTAGCCGCTATAATTACGTACACTACACTAAACCACGCATTGGGCGGAAGAGTGGACCACTCTATGGCTGCTGCCTGCTGCGCACCAAACGGTATGCATATTATCATACCAAACAAAAACGACCATTTAAGCACCGTTAGCGGGTGGTATTTTGCCATCAGTGGCTTGGCAATAACAAGGTAAATGCCATAAGAAAGAGCATTGAACAATATCATAATATTGCCTAACAGGTTTCCACCTCCGCTACTGTCTTTAGGACTATTAGCCAATAGCAAAGCAGCTCCCGCTGCACCTAAAGCAATACCTCCAACTTTAAATAACGTGAGCTTTTCTCCCGTTAAAATAAAGGCCACTACCATTACCAGCACAGGTGTACAAATCATAATAATGGAAGCATCAATAGATGATGTTAAATCGAGGCCGGAGAAGAACAGCAACTGGTTAATGGCAATGCCGAAAAAACCACACATAATTAGGCGGAGCATATCGGCACGCTGTACTTTTTCTTTGGTAAACAAAGGGGTAATAAGCCAGAATAATGCTGTGGCAATAATTACCCTGATAAGGATAAAACCTAATGGCTTTAAATAATCGGGCATAGCTATTTTGGCTATAAAATAGTTTAACCCGTAAATAATGTTGGCCCCCAATACAGCAAGGTGGGCTATTAATCTTTTAGACATTGGGGCAAAGATAGGGATTAGGGGCGAGGGGTAATGGGTGAATTTTATTATACCCCCTCCCCCTGACACTACGGTCAGGGTACTCCCCCTTCGCAGGGGGAGAGCTATTTACAATTAACTTTGCCCCGTATGCAAAACCGCAATGCGCTTAAATACCTGTTTTTAGCCAATATCATTTCGGGCTTTGCGCAAGGCATAAGCATGCTGGCTATACCGTGGTATTTTAAATCGGTGTTGGATGAGGAGTCGCTCTTTGGGTTGATATACGCAGGGGCTACCTTGTTTACCATGGTGTGGAGTTTGTACTCGGGTTTGTTGGTAGACCGTTACTCACGCAAAAGCAATTTCTTTTTTATAAACCTGATTGGCGGCGCAGTGCTATTAGGCATTGCTACTACCGGATTTGTTTTAGGCTACGTACCCATGGCGCTAATAGCGGCGGTATTTGTTACCACAATGCTGGTGTACAACATCCACTACCCTGCCCTTTACGCCTTTGCGCAGGAAATAAGCAAGCCCGACGATTACGGGCGGGTAAACTCGTACATAGAAATTCAGGGGCAATCTACCAGTGTAATATCGG
>JBIPNX010000423.1:0-2680 GCA_044378145.1 Flavobacteriales bacterium
GCAGGGTAGCTGTTAAGTACACCTAAGAAAATGACAGGCATTAAATACATCATCCATTTTAGCTGGGCAAACTGTTGGTCTTGTGCCTGGTACTTGCTGTTTACCCAGGTAAATAATAGGGTAGAGGCAGTCATTAACAAGGTGAACAAGCTTACGTGGTTGCCATAGAAAGGTATTTCAAACGGCAAAGTAGCAATGCTGTCGTAAGTAGAAAGGTCATTAGCCCAAAGGAAACTTTGCTGGCGCAACTCAATAGCCGATGGGAAGAAGCTGAACAGCGCCAGTAATATTGGTAGCTGCAGCAACTGTGGTAAACAACCACCCATTGGACTTACCCCGGCTTTTTTATAAATAGCCATGGTAGCCTGTTGGCGGGCCAGTGCATCTTCTTTAGGTATTTTGGCAGTAGCGGCCTCAATATCGGGGCGCAGTATGCGCATTTTAGCGGTAGAAAGGTATGCGCGGTATGTAAGTGGTAACAGTATCAGTTTTAATATCAGCGTAAGTAAAAGAATTACTATACCGTAGCTAAGGTCAAAACCATCTAAGAACTGGAATACCGGAATTACCAAATACTTATTTACCCAGGTAAACAGGATAAAGCCACCTAACGGAATTTGGTCTTCCATTTCCAAACCATACTGTTTAAGTATGTTGTAGCGGTTAGGGCCAAAGAAGTATTTCATACCGTAGCTCTCAGTTGGCTTATGGGTATAAGGCAGGCTAACAACAGCGGTATTAGTTTTAAGCTTGTTTAATTCAGTCTCGTCAAATGTTTTAACTGATAGGTCAAGAGGTTTTTCAAACGCAGTGTTTGAAATAAGCGTAGAACTGAAAAACTGATTTTTGAATGATACCCATTTAACTTTTGCTTCGGCGCTAACTTTATCGTCGCCGCTTAGTGATAGGTTTTCTACATCATCATCGGCATACTTATAGTATAGGCCGCTTTTCTCACGTTCAATATCAGCCTGGCGCTCTTTGCGGGTAAGGGTGCTTATCCATTCAAAGGTCAGGTTGTTTTGCTTGGCATCTACCACCTTATCCATGCCTACAACATTAATGTTGAAGCCTAACAGGTAGCTATCTCCTTTAATTGAGTAAACATACTCTATATATTTACCGTCGCCCGTAGCTAAGCGTAAGGTAACCGCACCTGAGTCGGCACCGGCTACATTAACTGCTTTTGATTGGGTATCGAAGTAAAAATCGGCAGTAGAAAATGCAGTGTTGTTAGAGAAAAAACGCAGGGTAGTGCTGTTGGTGCTATCGTTTAGCAATACCAACGGCTTTTGGTCGTACGTTTTAAAACCTTTTAACTCTACACGTTTAATGTTACCACCTTTGGTAGATACATCAACTTTGATTTTTTCGTTCTCCAGGGTAATAACTTTCTCAGCACCTTGGGCAGCACCGGCAAACATGCCATATTTAACACTGTCAAGCTTTGCCTTAACAGTATCAGGCAAAGTAGCCAGTTTTACAGAGTCGGCTTTAAGCCTGGCTTTTTCTTTTACGGCAAACTCAATAGCTTTAATGTCGCTATCTTTTTTAACCTTGGCTATAGAGTCGGTTTTACGTTTTAAAGCCTTTTGTTCTTCTTCACTTGGTTGGTTGTATATCTGCCAGCCAATTAAAATGGCAAATATCAATACAAAACCATATATGGTATTTCTATCCATCAGGGGGTATTATTTAAGCGCGCAAAGGTAGTAATTAACTGATAACTGACAGTTAAAAACTATTAGTTGTTAAAGTCCAGACGCATAGCGGGGCTTTATATTGCAGGGAACTAAAAGTTAAAAGTGAAAAACTGAAAATTGTAAAGCAAAAAAAGTCCCCCTACTCCTTTAGGAGAGGGGGATATAGGGGGTGAGGGATGTAATAGCAGACTACTGACTACCGATTACTGATCTCTATTTACAATTCTTAATAAAATCTACAAACAGTGGGTGTGGCCTGTCTACGTTACTGCGGTATTCCGGGTGAAACTGAACGCCTACAAACCATTTGTTGGCAGGTATCTCTACAATCTCAACCAGTTTACCATCGGGGTTAATGCCTGTAGCCATCATACCTGCTTTTTCGTAGTCTTTCAGGTATTCGTTGTTAAACTCGTAACGGTGGCGGTGGCGCTCAAGAATACGCTCATCACCATATATTTTTAGGGCTAAAGAGCCTTTCTTCAGTTTACAGGCATACTGGCCCAAACGCATGGTACCACCTTTTTTAACCACGGTGCGTTGTTGTTCTAGTAAGCTGATAACAGGGTCGGTGGTGTTAATGTCCATCTCGGTGCTGTTAGCGCGCTTTAAACCCAGCACGTTACGGGCATATTCTATAACGGCACACTGCATACCCAGGCAAATACCAAGGAATGGGATGTTGTTTTCGCGAACGTATTTAATGGCTTCTATTTTACCTTCAATACCACGCTCGCCAAAGCCCGGGGCTACAATAACACCCTTAGCGTTTTTAAGCAGTTTGGCAACGTTTTTAGAGGTAACATCTTCGGCCTTAATCCACTCTATTTTTACGCGGCACTCGTTAGCGGCACCGGCGTGGATGATAGATTCTACAATAGACTTGTACGAGTCTTTCAACTCAATGTATTTCCCCACAAGGGCAATGGTAGTTTCGGTTTTAGGGTTTTTAAGGCGAGAAAGGAATATTTTCCATT
>JBIPNX010000422.1:0-2680 GCA_044378145.1 Flavobacteriales bacterium
AACAATACTTATTATTGGCGGAAGTTTAGGTGCGCGCACCATCAACCAGGCCATAGAAAATACATTATCAAAGTTTGCACGCAACAACATACAGATAGTATGGCAAACAGGTAAAACCTATTTTGAAAAAGCCAAGCTTGCCGTAAAACCATACGAAGGACAAGGCATCCGTGCATTGGATTTTATACAGAAAATGGACTATGCCTATTCCGTTGCCGATATGGTAATATCGCGTGCAGGAGCAAGCTCTGTTTCAGAATTATGCATTGTGCATAAGCCGTGTATTTTGGTGCCATCGCCTAACGTTGCCGAAGACCACCAAACACAAAACGCCATGGCGCTGGTTAACCACAATGCCGCGGTATTGGTAAAAGACACTGAAGCCATACAAAAGCTTGGCGACATAGCTATTGAGCTATTAAACAACGAGAAAAAACTTCTTGATTTAGAACGAAACATTGCCCATTTGGCAATGCATAATTCAGCAGAAATTATTGCTAACGAAGTATTGAATTTAGTGAAAAGTGATAGGGTTTAACAACATATATTTTGTAGGCATAGGCGGCATAGGTATGAGCGCCCTTGCACGTTACTTCAACCGCATTGGCAAGCAGGTAGCGGGTTACGACCGTACACAAACCGAGCTTACCAAAGAGTTGGAGCACGAAGGTATTGCCGTGCACTACACCGACGATATTAATTTAATTACTGATAATTTTAAAAACACAGAAGATACATTAGTAGTATTTACTCCTGCTGTTCCAAAAGACCATGCAGAGTTAAACTACTTCCGCGACAATGGTTTCAGGGTGATAAAACGCTCGGAAGCATTGGGCGAAATTACCAAAGCAGCCAAAACAATTGCTGTTGCCGGAACGCACGGAAAGACCACCACATCGAGCATGGTGGCACATATTTTAAAAACTGCCGATATTGATATTGCAGCCTTTTTAGGAGGCATTACACTTAACTATAACTCTAACTTAATACTGCCCGAAAGCACCAATTTAGACGACAGTATTATTGTTACTGAAGCGGATGAATACGACCGTTCTTTTTTAACCCTGCACCCATACATTGCCATCATCACATCTATCGATGCTGACCACCTGGACATATATGGCGACAAGGAAAATATGCATAAATCGTATATAGATTTTGCTAAACAAATTGTGCCAAATGGTACCCTCATTGTTAAAAACGACCTTGTATTTGAACAGCGCGGACGTGGTTATTTTATTGATGATTTAGTAAAAAACATCAACATAGTTACCTATAGCTTAAGCGATGAAAAGGCTGATTTCCGTGCATCTCAGCTACGTATTGAAAACGGATTTTTTGTTTACGATATCATAACACCCGATGGTGTAATTGATAATATCTATTTAGGCCTTCCCGGCATACACAATGTTGAAAACTCCGTTGCAGCATGCGCAGCAGCAAGCCTTGCCGGTGCCAACTTTACTAGTATTAAAGAAGCCCTGCAAAACTTTAAAGGTGCTAAGCGTCGTTTCGAATATATTTTGCGCACACCGCAAATTGTTTTCATAGACGATTACGCCCACCACCCCAGCGAGTTGGATGCAGCTATCAGGTCGGTAAGGATGTTGTACCCGGATAAAAAAATAACGGGCATTTTCCAACCCCACCTGTTTACCCGCACCCGCGATTTTGCACAGGGCTTTGCGCAGAGTTTAGACATGCTGGACGAAGCCATTTTGCTTGACATATACCCTGCAAGGGAATTGCCGATAGAGGGAGTAACATCAAGCATGTTACTGGGTATGATGAAGAGCAACAACAAACGCTTATCAACCAAAAAAGATTTGGTAAGCGAACTGGAGAAAGAAAACAACGAGGTAATTGTAACGCTGGGAGCCGGCGATATAGACACACTGGTTGAACCGATAAAACAAATGTTAACCAAAAAATACAGCGTTTAGTGCTAAAGCGTATTTTGAACATATCAGCATGGATAGCGGGTTGTGCCGCCTTGGTATTTTTGTTGGCCTTTACCAACAACCAACGCCATGCTGCGCTATGCTCATCGGTTAAGATTAACATTGAACGCACCAACGTAGACAACCGCTTTTTAGACAGCACCGTAATCACCCAACAGTTTGCCGACAAGCGCATAGCCATACAGGGCCAGCGTTTGAGTGCGTTGAATGTTGCTGAACTGGAAGATATTTTGAAACAACGTGCCGATGTACAAAGCGCGCAGGTGTTTACATCGATGGACGGAAAAGTAACCATGAAGGTGAAAGAGCGCAAGCCCATTCTCCGCATTATTACCTACACCGGCGACAGCTACTACATTGACGACGAAGGCGAATTAATGCCGCTTAGCGACCGCTTTACAGCACACGTACCTATTGCCTCGGGCTTTATTACCGAAGGCTATTCTGCTTTTTACAGCCTGGGCATTAAAGGTATTGAAGAGGATGAGAAAATGAAAAAAATATCGGTGCTGGATGATTTGTACAACATGGCAAAATTTATGGGTACCGATAGTTTATGGAACTCGCAAATAGACCAGTTGTATGTTACCACAGGCAACGAGATTAACCTGGTACCCAAAATAGGCAACGGCCTTGTTTTGTTTGGCACCACTGATGATATGCAGGAAAAATTTGTTAAGCTGCGCGCATTCTACAAGCACGCGGTAAGTGTAGGCACG
>JBIPNX010000489.1:0-2677 GCA_044378145.1 Flavobacteriales bacterium
TATCACTTATAGCATTGCAGATAAATGAACCACCAAGTGAAGTGTCAAATGTAGCACCATCGGCACCGCCAGACAGTGTAATATACACCTTGTCTCCAGACTCAAATTCCAGTTCGCCCGGTTGCAATGTAGCAGTAAAAACCATGCTAAGCCCTGTTAATGTTCGCGATGCAATTGTTTGCAGGTTGCCATCAACATCTTCCCTAACCATGCGGATTACAGGCCTTGGTGAGTTAATGCCACCATTCAATTTATAGGTGCAGGTAAAGGTGTATTTGCCCTTTGCAGGAATGGTATACACACTGCCATCAAAATGGCCCACGGTATCAACAATACTATTGGGGAATGTAAGTACATCGGTAGCTCCCGAAGCAACAGATTGGTCGGTTGTTTTGTATGATGAAAACTCCTGTTGCTCCGACCAACCATCGGTATGTTTTAAATACTTATTTGTGATGGGGATTAGTTCTTTGGTGTAAGCTTCTGATGCTAAGAAATCACCACCAAACGAATAACCTGTATAGCTACTAATAGCCTGCATTATAGCCGAAGTAAACAACGCAGGGCGAAGGTGTTTTGGGTTAACAGTGCGCGTTGTTATCGGCAGGTTAGGGTAGGCGGTTTGCGTTCCGTATTCTATCAACGGATAGGTAAACCCGGTGGTGTTGCTTTTGTTGTCAAACACATTGTTTGTGCCCGCTAAACTCCAGTAATGGTCATGGGTTGATAAATCTAAATCGTTGAGGGTGGCGTTTCCCAGAGCTTCAAAAAAGCCTGTGTTACCAGAATAGAATGTGCATTTGGCATGGGTGGCATTTACTTCTTCAATTAGTAAAAAACCGGGCAGGCTTTGCAGGCCGTTAATGCTTAGCAGCGCATTTATTTTGGTATAGGGTATGTTTGATGTGCTTGATAGTGTATTGGGAAAGCCCAGCAGCTTGCGGTTTTTAGCGGTAAGTGGTAATGCAAACTCGTTGCTGTGATTTCCCTGCCTGCTTTCCGGTTCAGTAATATCATGCACCTGAAAGGTTAGCGCAATAATAGTTTCAGAGGCCAGGTCTGCGGCCTCATTTTCAATAAATAATGTAACAGGCATGGCTTATTCGTGTTGTAAAAATTCTTCGGGTTTGCGTAATGTAAATTCAATCTCACTCAGTGCCGATTTGGTATCGCTAACCTGCCATGTGCCGGGCTCTAAGGTTACGCGTGTTAATGCATAAGGCGAAGCGGTTTCAATAATGTAAACAGCAATGGATTTTAGCAATCCTTTTAAGCCTTCTACATCGTTTTGGTCGATGTTAGAAGCTGCCAGTTGCATAGTTTCAAAAGCGGTTTTGGTGAGTGTGCTTTTTAGTGTTGAGGCGTTTGATAAATCCTCTATCCACGGTTCAAAATAGCTGCCGTTATCAACGCTTATAGATGTGGTATGGCGGTTATCAAACAGGAAATAATCCCAACCGCCCAATAGGTTGCGCCATACCAGCATCACCTCATTTTTACCACACGGTATTTTGGTGCGAATCATTTTATTCTCCGTTGCCAGGTGGTACGGAAAACTATTTTCGCACAGCGCTACCGACATATACGAATAGGGCTGGCTGGTTACCACCCCACGCAAAGGCGCCAGTAGATTTACCTTGCCGTGCAAAGGGTTAATTGTTCCCTGGTTGGTATTGTCAACCTGGGTGAGGTTAATGTCGTACCAAGCCTCCGCTAACGAAAGGTTATAATTGTCTTCGTAATTTATAAATGATAACGTAAATGGGTAGCCCACCCACATGGTTGGTTCTTTAAACCCGCATAGAAATTTAGCGTTGTTGGTTTCGTCAAATACTACATAATCCAATAAATTTGGTGCATGTGGCTGATTGGCCTGCATTACTGCATTGGTTGCATAATACGTGTCTTCAGCAGTAAAATCTTCGGTAGTGTAGCCTTCAAAAACCTGCCTGTGTTCAATAATAAACGGAATGTAGGAGCTTTCATCAACGGCATTAAATCCGGTTGTAAAATACTCGTAGTTATTGGTAAGGCAGCCTTTTAAAAACTCCTGCACTTCTACCCATATTGTTCCATCAGGTAATGCACGATAGGTAGTGTTAGCAATGGTATTAAAGCCTGTTGTGGTTTCAACTTTTATGTTTACTTCCATGCGCCAGTTGGCTCGTTCGGCAATGCAGTTTATGAAACCCGTTGCGTTGCCGTTATAAGGCAAATCGGTTACCAGGCCAATGCTTGGGCTACCACTTACTGTTATTGCATCTATAGCAGTTACAACGCAGCTGGTTCCGTAGTCGCTGCCTGATGCATAAATTACATCGCCCACCATAGGGCTAATGCCGGGTATGGTTGCTATGTGCGACATATCAAATCGTGCAAAGCCGCCTGAATCGTTTACGGCTACAAAGTAGGCATCTTGCCGTTGGTATTTAAAGCGGATATAGTTGTGCGCAGCAAGCCAATAGCTGTCGTGCGCTAAGGTGCTGTGCGTGGTTTTGGGTTCGGTTAGTTTTAGTATCATTTTTAGTGGGTAGTGGTTGGTGAGTAGTGGTTAGTTATTGTCTGCAAAATATCGGCTTTTAACCGGTCAATGTATTGCTTGTCAAGCGCGGATTGTATAATGCCTGCAGGCTTTTTGCTTTGATATTGTTTGTTGCCTTTGAGCTTTAATTGGGCT
>JBIPNX010000425.1:0-2668 GCA_044378145.1 Flavobacteriales bacterium
TGAAACGTATTGTAACTATAGTGTTATTATTGGCAGCCACGTTTGCCAATGCACAATCTGGCACAGCCACAAATATTGGTCCCGAGGGTGCGTGGACTAATGTAATATCGGCCACGATATTAAATGATAAAATGTACACCGTAGAGAAAAACGGTGCTATTTATGAGACCGACCTTGTATCTACCTTCCGCACACAAATAGGCAAAAGGGAATTTGAAAAAGGCAAGTTTATTTTTGCCGCAAATAATATGCTTTACGTTATTGACTACGAAGGCACCATGTTTAAAGTAAACGCTACAACCGGCGTAAAAGAGCAATTAGGCATAAAAGGAACCTGGAGCCAGATGTATGCTTACACCGTATGTAAAGACCTGTTTTACTCGGTAAACAGCCTGGGCGCACTTACCGCCACCGACCTTAAAACAAACACTACCCGCGAAATGGGTAATACATATGTAAACGTTACCAATATGTTTGCCACAGGCGATAAAATTTATTTGCTTGAGCAATCGGGTAAGCTGCATGAGATGAGCTCTGTTAACGGCGCACAAAAAATGATTAGCCCTAACAATACATGGACAGGTATACTTTGTGGCACAGGCTACAAAAGCGGTGTGTATATGATTGATAAAATGGGCAGCCTATACTCACTTGCTACGGGCTCTAAAAACAAAATGGGCAAAGCAGAATTCTCACTGGCCCGCTTTTTACTGGGCGCCAACGGCAACCTGTACTTTATAGAAAGCACCGGTAGCCTTTACGAGATTAAACTATAAGCAGTATAAAATATTTTTAAAGCATGGATAGAAATATCTGTGCTTTTTTATTTTGAAAAACGGCCGAAAACGCCCAGCGGCAGTACAATTCCACTGGTAGCCTTTAGGTAAAGCTCGCCTATATTCAGGTTTTTACCGGCTTTATCATTCAGCAGGTTTTCTATTATAAGGCTTGAAAAGCCGAGAGAATAGGTGTTCAGGATAAGAAAATGGTCGTTAGGGTCTAGCAAGTCCAGCACCAGCTTAATCATCTCGTTGATGTTCTTTTCCAGCTTCCAGCTCTCGCCATTAGGGCCGTGGCCAAAGGCAGGTGGGTCAAGGATAATGCCGTTGTATTTGTTGCCGCGTTTAAGTTCGCGTTTAACAAACTTCATTGCATCTTCTACCACCCAACGTATATCACGTAGATCGCTAATTTCCATGTTCTCCCTTGCCCAGGAAACAACCTGTTTAATAGAATCAACGTGGGCAACATCAGCACCTGCTGCACGCGCTGCTAACGATGCGCCACCGGTATATGCAAACAGGTTTAAAAAGCGCGGGTTAGGGGTTTTTAGCTGCTTAATGTTTTGGTATATGTAATCCCAGTTTGGCGCTTGCTCAGGAAATATGCCAACGTGTTTAAACGATGTTAAACCCAGACGAAAACCAATGCGAGCCTTAGCTCCGCTGTTGGTGTTTATATTGTAATGTATCTTCCACTGGTCGGGCATTTCGCGTAGCTTTTGCCACGTACCCGCTGATGATGATTTGCTAAGGAATTTTACGTGGGCGGTTTTCTCCCACTCCTTGTCGCTAAGGCCTTTGTCCCAAACGGCTTGTGGTTCGGGCCTTATGGTAATGTACTTTCCCCAGCGTTCCAGCTTTTCAAAATCGCCGCAGTCAATAAGCTCATAGTCGGCAAAATTATTTGGGGTAAGTAATTGCATGCGCTATTATTATTTCCAGGCTTTAACAACAAGTCCGGTACCTGTTTTATTAGGCAACCAAACATCAATAAAGTTCAAGACAATGCACCAGGGGAAAAATATCAGGTAGTAAATTGGAAGTATGATGAAAAATGCTTTGCTTTTTCCAAGCATTAAAATAGGGTATTTCATGCTCAACCTCCACGATATTTTGCCTGCCCATCCATAAGAGTAGCGTACAAAAACGTCACTAAATCCGGCAGATAAAATCTTCTTTTTTATCTCGTCAACATTGTATCCGTCCCTAACGTGCTCTTCAATAAAAGAAGTATCATCGTCACCATGTACATCAGAGCCGCCCTGGTCAGACGGTGTAGAAATAAGCAGCATTCCGCCCTTTACCAAAGACTTGGCAAAGTTTTGAAACACCAGAACATCTTCCTCAATGTGTTCCATAACGTCAACCGATAATATTAAATTATACATCTCGGGTTTAACGTATGTTGTTAAATCGGCTACCTCAAAACGGGCGTTGTTGCGTTTTATTTGTTTGAAAAAGCGGTTACAATCATCCACCTGCTCATCTTTAACATCAACTGCAGTAAGCACATAGCGCTTGCTCCTTCCGCTTAAATAGTAGGTATACTGGCCAAAGCCCGAGCCTGCATCAAGTACTTGTGCTTCAGGGCGGCTAATGCTCCACTTCCTAATTTCGCGGCGTATGTGCCACGAGCGAAGCAGCAACAGGTCTAACAGTTTGTAAAACAGTTTGCGTAGCAGGGGCGTTTTGTTAAACACGTTGCCCAAAGAACGTTTAATAGGATCGTATTGCATGTTTATTTTAGCAGTCGTTCAATATTTTCAAGGTAATCTAAAGAGTCGTCTAAAAAGAAGGTCATATAAGGCGTTACCCTCATTTGCTTACCAACTCTTAGTCCAAGCTCTTTTCTTATTTCATTTTTATGTTCTGTAACAGTATCTATC
>JBIPNX010000514.1:0-2666 GCA_044378145.1 Flavobacteriales bacterium
CCACCCGCGGCGAGTGCCTGTGTGTAGGAGGTGCCGACCTTCGCCAAAGGCAGCGCCCCCGGCGTGACACTGATGGCGGGGCAAACTGGCGTAAGCGTGTAAGTGCGACTGCCGGAGCAGCCATATTGATCCGCCACACGCAGTGTGAATGTCGCCGCCGCAGTACTCGAAGGTGTGCCGCTAAGGACACCCGTGATGCTGTCCAAAGCAAGCCCGGCAGGCAGCGTGCCGCTGGTGACCGAGTAAGTGAACGGTGCCGAACCTGAGCTGGCGACGAAGGTTTGACCATAAGCACTGCCGACGGTGGCGGCTGCAATGGAGATGGGATTCAAAGAGATGCCAGGACATACCGGAGTGACCGTGTAGCTGCGTGTGGCCTGGCAACCGTTGGCATCGGTGACACTCACCGTGAAGTTTGCCGCCGTGAAAGCCGTCGGTGTGCCGCTGATCACGCCGCTGGTGGTATTCAGCGCGAGTCCCGATGGGAGGCTGCCAGCGGAAATGGAATACACATAAGGTGTTGCCCCATTGCTCGCGCTCACCGTCTGCGAGTAGGCCGTGCCCACCGTGCCGTTGGCCAGTGTCACTGGAGTCAGCGCGATGGCCGGACAGACTTTCAGCGAGTAGGCACGGAGGCCAGAGCAGCCATTGGCATCCACTGCGGTGATGGTGATGTTGGCCCCTGCCCCGTTGCTGGCCGTCGGTGTGCCTGCTATTTCACCCGTGGTGGCATTCAGCGTGAGACCCACAGGCAACGTGCCCGAAGTGACACTGAAAGCATGAGGTGCCGTACCACCACTGGCAGTGACGACTTGTGTGTAGGCCGTGCCCACCGTGGCTGTCGCGAGGCTCGCTGGATTGACCGTGATGGCAGGACACACGGGAGTGATGGAGTAGGCACGGACACCTGAGCAGCTGTTTGTGTCAGTGGCGCGAATGGTAAACCCTGAACTGGCCGTGCTAGTTGGCGTGCCGCTGATCGTTCCCGTGGTCGCATTCAAAGTCAGGCCCGCAGGCAGGGCACCGGATGAGATGCTGTAGCTGTAAGGTGAGACGCCGCCAGTGCCGCTGACAGACTGGCTGTAAGCCACTCCCACCGTCGCGCCTGGCAGAGTCGATGGCGTGAGACTGATCGACGGACAAGCAGGTGTGACCGTGTAATTGCGAGTTCCCTGGCATCCATAATTGTCCGTGGCGCGGATGGTGAATGTGGCAGTGCTGATGCTTGTGCAGGTACCGCTGATGACACCGGTAGTGGTATTCAGCGAAAGCCCTGCGGGCAGCACGCCGCTGCTGACAGCAAAGAGATACGGGGCGGTGCCTCCTGTCGCGGTGAATGTCCGCGTGTAGGCAGCACCCAAGACTGGTGCTGTAAGCGTGACTGGGCTTACCGTGATCGTCGGGCAGGCTGGAGTCAGTGTGTGAGTGATCGTTGCCTGACAACCATTCGCATCTACAGCACTCACCTTGAAAGTAGCACTGGTCGTGTTATTGGGTGTGCCGCTAATGACACCCGTGCTTGCATTCAATGCAGCCCAGGCTGGCAAGGCACCACCGGAGATGCCGAATACATAGGGAGTGACTCCACCACTGGCGCTCACGGTCTGTGAGTAAACCGTACCCACCGTCGGCGTCGGCAGAGTGGTGGGAGACATCGTGATAACTGGGCAGACTTGCAGAGTGACGGCACGTGTCCCCACACAACCGAAGTTGTCCGTGACTCGGAAAGTAATCGACGTCCCCACACCATTCGTCGTTGTCGGTGTGCCAGTGATGGCTCCAGTGCTGGTGCTGAAGCTGAGGCCGGTGGGCAGAGTGCCGCTGGTGATGGCGAAGGTGTAGGGGGCTGTGCCACCGCTTCCGCTCATGGTCTGCGAATACGGCACTCCGACTATTGCGGCAGCTGGAGTTGCTGGATTCAGCGTCACTACCGGGCAGGCTGGAGTGAGCGTGTAGGGGCGCTGGCCGGGGCAGCCATTCACATCCGTGGCGGTGACGGTGAAGCTGGCGGCGGTGGTGCTGGTGGGAGTGCCGGTGATGGCTCCGGTGCTGGAGTTCAGGCTCAAACCAGCGGGCAGGCTGCCGCTGCTAACGCTGAAGATGTAAGGGGTGGCTCCGCCGCTGGCGGTGATGATCTGGCTGTAACTGGTGCCGACGGTGGCGGTGCTGAGGGAGGCTGGATTGACGGTGATGATGGGGCAGATTTTCAGCAGGTAGCTCTTCGTGGTGGCGCAGGTGAAGTTGTCGGTTGCGCGGACGGTGATGTTGACGCCGGGGCCGTTGCTGGCGGTGGGTGTGCCGCTGAGGAGTCCGGCAGCGGAGTAGGTCATCCCGGCGGGCAGGGTGCCGGAGCTGAGATCCCAGACGTAGGGGGCGTTGCCGCCGCTGGCGGTGGTGGTCTGGCTGTAAGCGCTGCCGACGAGGCCATCCGGCAGGGTGGCGGGTGAGATGGTGGTAACGGGGCAGCCGATGGCGATGGTGTAGCTGCGGGTGCCGAGGCAGCCGTACGCGTCAGTGCCGGTGAGAGTGATATTCGAGTTTCCGCTGGTGGTCGGCGTGCCGGTGATGGCTCCGGTGCTGGTGTTTAAAGTTAGTCCTGCGGGAAGTGTGCCGCTGGAGAGCGCGTAAACATAGGGTGCGACGCTGCCACTGGCGGTGACGGTCTG
>JBIPNX010000426.1:0-2658 GCA_044378145.1 Flavobacteriales bacterium
TCCGGCTCCGGGTACAACTAATAAAAGCCTCTGAGACATCAGGGGCTTTTTTGTTTTGTTCAAACTTGCTATCCTAATCTTAATTAAGCTAATTAAACCACATTTTTGCCAGCCAATTACAACAAAAATACTTTTCGGTCTTTTGCATCAAAATTAATTGATTATTGGAATTATCTATTTGCCTTACTAATGGGTTTATTGTTACACCCATTAATTAAAAATAAAGATTCACAGAGTTTGCCTTTGTATTTGAGTCTAGATTAATGTCAAATAAATGTATATTGTT
This sequence comes from Flavobacteriales bacterium, assembly GCA_044378145.1. Classification (GTDB taxonomy): domain Bacteria; phylum Bacteroidota; class Bacteroidia; order CAMBQF01; family CAMBQF01; genus CAMBQF01. The sequence goes on from JBIPNX010000426.1 coordinate 287, forward strand.
ATAACTATCAAAAAATAAAAAATGAGGGTTATGCCCTATTTTTATAATATAATTAAAATATAATTTTATGAAGTTAATTAACTTAATAACATTGCATTAGTGCAAAATATAAAATTTTATAGAATCGCCCAACTATGGAACAAGTTGCTCAAAAAATCACAGACATTTCGAATTTAAATCATCCTTATCTGGAATCACTTCTGGATGAAGCTATGAACCACCGCGCGGTAAACCATCCGTATTTAAAAGCTTTGTCAAGTGGATCGTTTGCCAATATGCCAGCCGTAATGCGAGATTTTGCAGGTCAGTATGGCTTTTATAGTTCATGGTTTCCGCGATACCTCACCGGGGTTATTTCTAAAATGGAAAATGCCGAACACCGCAGCCATTTGCTTGATAATCTTGCTGAAGAAAGTGGTCATCTCCACGAAGAAGATATGGAGGCTATACGTGCGCTCGGCATAAAAGATGAATGGGTACAGGGCATTCCACACCCCCAGTTATTTAAGCGTTTTCAGCACGCTATTGGTGCCGAAACATCTGGCAAACCAGGAATTGAAGTTGAAGTATGGCGCGATGGTTTTTTAACGCTAATTCAAAATACTAATAAATCTGCAGGCAACGTTGTTGGAGCCATAGGCTTAGGTACCGAATCGGTGGTAAAATACATTTACAAATATATCATCGAAGCCATTGAAAAATACACCGATTTAACTTTAGAGCAATATGTATTCTTTCCTTTACACACCGAGGTGGATGATGAACACGGCCTTATACTGCTAGATATAGCACGCCAAATGATTGATGAAGGGCCACAATCAGCGCACGAAGTGCGAAAAGGAATGCTCTCAGCACTAAACATGCGGGCTTGCTACTGGGAAGATATGATGGTTCGCGCACAAAAATTAGGATAGATGGGAGCTCAGCTTTGTATTCTCGCTCTTCGTAATCATTGGTTCGAAACCCACGAAATTCAACGTATTCGCGATGGGTTTACTGCCGCAAAAGATGCAATTGCCAATTTATCAACTGCAGTTTTGATTGGTAAACCTGCGTTTGCTTCATTACTCTATGTTGCTGCACAGCTAAATCCAACATCGTTTGAACGCATGTTTGCAATGCTTGACAATGAAATCTCTGGCATTCCCGAATTTACCACCGAAGAGCTTTCCGTATGGGATGCTGTTTGGATGGATATTCAGTGGCAACGTACCGGAATACTCAATGATAAAATAAATGCCCGAACAACGCTCGCGCACTCAAATCGCGAAGAGGATTTTCGTTCCTCAATAACTGATATGCGTTTGGATGGTATTTATGAAAATCATTCTGATAAACTCAATATCGATTTTCAGGTGCAGCGTCTGCCATTCCCTCTGGAAGTGCTCGATCCACGGATTGTGCGCATTCCGCCTGGTAAAACAAACGAACTACATAAGCATGCCCACGAAACAGTATTTATTTTTATGCGTGGCACCGGACATGTGAAGGTTGATCAGGTTCAAATTTCCGTGGCTCCGGGCGATTTCGTTTTCATTCCTCGCTGGTGCCTGCATCAGTCTGTCAACGAATCGGATATGGAGATGGTGTTTTTGGCTGTTGCCGATTTTGGACTGACCGGTAAATCATTTACAGGTAACTACCTCAAAACTGCCCGGTTAAAAACTGAATAATTTTTAATTTTAAAATTCACAAGTGTTTTTGCAAAAATTACAATATTAATATTCTGTTTGACGTAAACCAAAGTAGCCTATCATTGGATTATAAAGACTGAAATTTAAATAATGGCCTTAACCATATCTAGGCTTTGTAAACCGGAAATAAAGTTTGATAAATCCAACCCTTTGGGTACTAAACCAGAGTGAGAAACAGAGCGAGAGCTATGTTTTGAGCTCTGGTTTTTTTATTCATGTGCTTACAGCAATTGCCTATGCGGCACGCACTTACTTTCTTTCACCGCGAAAGAAAGTAAGCAAAGAAAGCTCCCGGCTGAACCTTCTCAACGACCAGCTTCGGAACATGAACGTTCCTCAGCTTACCGATAGCTATGCTATCGGCGCGTTTCGAAGCTAAGGCCGGTTTCTTTAAGCGGAATTATTGTTTTACAATTTTCTTATTGAAAATTCCCTTTGGAGTAATTACCTGCAAAGAGTAAACACCTGCGGGCAACGTTGCTATATCAAGGCTGGTAGATGTTAGCGTTGTGCTTAGGGCCAACCTGCCGGTAATATCGTGTATCTGCACTACGCTGTTTGTTAGCGGCATTTTACTGCTGATGTTTAACATACCGGTAGTTGGGTTAGGGTACACATCAACCAATACATCATTCTTAACCTCTGCAACCGAAACTGTTTTAGGGCCGTAGGATATAT
>JBIPNX010000427.1:0-2654 GCA_044378145.1 Flavobacteriales bacterium
AACATTAAGCTTAATGGCTTTCCGCCAGGCAATGGAAGAGCTAAAACAGGAAGGTGGCATTGCAGCCCGCGAGGCCCGTTACATGCAAAACAAGCAGGTGTTGGATGCAGGCATGTTGAAATTAGGCTTTCAATTCTACCTAAAGCACGATATACAAGGCCATATTATTACATCATTCCTATACCCTACCGATAGCAACTTTAACTTTGAGCGCTTTTACAGCAAACTAAGCGAGCGTGGATTTGTTATCTACCCCGGAAAACTTAGCAAAGCCGATGCTTTCCGTATTGGCAACATAGGGCAGATTTTCCCAAGCGATGTGGAAGCTTTATTAAAAGCAGTAGAAGAAATTCTTGCTGAAGAAAACGTGGTGTTGGCTGAGGCTAATGCATAGTATTATTCTTGCTGTCCTGCATTTATTGGGTTGCCCGGAGTTTCATTAAAAGCAAAGGACTGCACCGTTAAGGTATATGGAGTATGGTCAATTTTTAACCAGCCATAATGGGGTTGGTTATTGCGGTATAATTTAAAGCCATAATAGTGTGTCCCTTCTTGCGTACCTATCAACCCAATACCCCACGCAATAGTATAGCATGGAATACCTGTTGTGTAACGTTGTGTATTATCTATACTTTCCCACCAGTTCAATGTAGCATTATGATTTCCATTATCAAAGCCCACGCCAATAAGCGAGTCTGATTGGTTAATTGCAGTCACTGCAACCGTATGGAAAAGATTTGCTTGAGGGGTAGATGCACTATGAAATTCATAATAGGCTTTTGTTTCGCAATAAAAATCGTTAACACCATCATTATCCACATCAATTTCTAAAAAAGCGATTGTATCAATCGGCATGGCTCTTTGATAGCTACCACCCGTAGGACTAGGCACTGTTTCAAAATGATGTAGTGATGTTATGGTAATACTTTGGATATTGTTATAATAAATACTGTCAAAAGTACCTTCTTCCAACACTGTAACAGGTTCTATATCCTGTACCTCTTCTGCTTTATTGCATGAAAATAAAATTAAACAGGCGGTTACAGCCAAAATATGTACAAATGCTATTTTCATAGGTCAAAGGTCTATATCAAAGATAAATTATTGTTCTGACAAATACTATAGTTGCCGTATCTTTGCGGTATGATTACCAAAGAGAAAGTTATAGACGCGTTAAGCAACGTTCTAGACCCCGATTTAGGCAAAGACCTTGTTACCCTTAACATGATTGAAGATGTGCAGATAGAGGGCAACAAAGTGTCTTTTACCGTGGTGTTAACCACCCCTGCCTGCCCAATGAAAGAGTTAATACACAACGCCTGTGTAAATGCCATAAAACATTTTGTAAGCCAGGAGGCTGAAGTTGCCGTTAACATGACATCGCGCGTTACCAGCAAACGTGGCGGCGACAGGCCTTTGCTGCCGGGTGTACGTAATATTATTGCCATAGCATCGGGTAAAGGCGGTGTAGGCAAAAGCACCGTTGCTGCCAACCTTGCCGTAGCCCTTGCAAAGCAAGGCGCTAATGTGGGGTTAATTGATGCAGACATCTACGGTCCATCGGTACCCATTATGTTTGATGTAGAACACGAAAAACCTTTTGTACGTGAGGTTAACGGCCGTAACCTTATTGTTCCGGTTGAAAGCTATGGTGTGAAATTATTATCGATAGGCTTTTTTGCTGATACCAGCCAGGCTATTGCATGGCGTGGCCCAATGGCTACCAAAGCACTTAACCAAATGTTTGGCGATGCTGATTGGGGCGATTTAGACTATTTGCTGGTCGACCTTCCTCCGGGAACCGGCGATATCCATTTAACATTAGTATCGGCAGTGCCTGTAACGGGTGCAGTAGTAGTTAGCACCCCACAACGCGTTGCTTTAGCCGATGCGCAAAAAGGGGTATCTATGTTCCAGCTACCAAACATAAACGTACCGGTGCTGGGCATAGTGGAGAATATGGCCTACTTTACTCCGGACGAGTTACCCGATAACAAATACTACATTTTTGGTAAAGGCGGTGCCCGCGATTTAGCTACAAAACTTGAAGTGCCATTTTTAGGCGAGATACCGCTGGTACAATCAATCCGCGAAGCAGGTGATGCAGGCCGCCCGGCAGTATTGCAGGAAGGAACTCCATCGGCATTAGCGTTTGAGCAACTGGCAAAAAATGTAGCGCAGCAGGTTGCAATTAAAAATGCGGCTTCGGCAACAGTTGTGGCCTAAGTGTTTGCTAAACATTTAATGTATACATTTGTATTTATATTTGAGCATGCTACAGAATAACACAGAGATAATAGCAAAAATTGAAAAGGCAATTGATGGCATCCGCCCTTATTTAGAGGCTGATGGCGGCGATATGACTTTTGTTGAACTTACATCTGATAACATTGTTAAAATGCAATTGCACGGCTCTTGCCACAGTTGCAGCATGAGCGCTATGACACTTAAAGCAGGCATTGAGCAGGCTATTAAGAGCGCTGTGCCACAGGTGGTAGCTGTAGAGGCTATTGATTAATAGCCAGTATTTTTTGTGGAATTTTCTTATTTAGATAATCTAAAGGGTATGAAGTTAATTTATACCCTTTTCTTTTTGCTTTCAGCATGCCTTGTTTCAGCACAAAACGATACTATATATCCTACTAAAAAAATCT
>JBIPNX010000428.1:0-2651 GCA_044378145.1 Flavobacteriales bacterium
TTAAAGAAAGGGGATAAAATAATCGCTATCAATGATAAGCCAATGACCATTTTTCAGGTGGTTAAGAAAGAAGTTACAGCAAACAAAAACAAAGACATTAATCTTACCGTATTGCGTGGTACCGATACAGTTAACATACCGGTAAAAGTTAGCGCAGACGGTGGTATTGGCTTTGCTCCTGTACCACAGTTTGATAAATTCTTTACTATCAAAAAAGAAACGTTCTCTTTCTTTGGTGCATTACCTGCCGGGGCTAAAGAGGCTTTCACATTATTATATAACTACCCACGCCAGTTTAAGTTGTTGTTTACCAAAGCAGGCGCTAAGCAAATTGGTGGCTTTGGTTCTATGGCTAAACAGTTTGGCACAACCTGGGACTGGCACCACTTTTGGCGCTTAACAGGTATCCTGTCTATTATACTTGCGTTTATGAATATATTGCCAATTCCGATGTTAGACGGTGGCTATATTTTATTCCTTCTTATAGAGGTGGTTAGCCGCCGCAAAATACCTGAAAAAGTAGTGGGCTACGCAAATATGGTTGGCTTGGTGCTTATACTTGGCTTATTGGTGTTTGCTAATGGCAACGACATCTACAAGTGGGTAATGGAAACATGGTTTACTAAGTAATTATTATGCAAGATATTTTATCACAATTAGGTATTGCCGACCAAAATGCCGGCACATCTACAGGTTTAAACTGGTTGCCCGGTACAGGTAACCAAATTGTATCATACTCTCCGGTTGATGGCCAGTCTATTGCTACTGCCGAAACAACATCGCGCGAGGGATATGATAAAGTAGTAAAAGCCTCCGCCGATGCGTTTGTTGAATGGCGTAACTGGCCTGCCCCAAAACGTGGCGAGGTTGTTCGCCAACTAGGGGAGGAGCTACGTAAATACAAAGAGCCTTTGGGTAAACTGGTTTCGTACGAAATGGGTAAGAGCCTGCAGGAAGGCCTTGGCGAAGTGCAGGAGATGATTGATATTGCCGACTTTGCAGTTGGTTTATCACGCCAGTTGTATGGCTTAACCATGCACTCAGAACGCCCTGAACACCGCATGTACGAACAATGGCACCCGCTGGGTGTTGTAGGTATTATATCAGCCTTTAACTTTCCGGTAGCTGTATGGTCGTGGAACTCTATGCTTGCATGGGTTTGCGGTAACACCTGTGTGTGGAAACCATCAGAAAAAACGCCTTTAACAGCTATTGCCTGCCAGCATATATTAAAATCGGTATTCGAGCGTAACGGTGTGCCCGAGGGTGTATCGGGCTTAATTACCGGTGGTGCCGAAGTTGGTATCTGGCTTACTGCCGATGCCCGCGTGCCGTTAATTTCAGCAACAGGTTCTACCCGCATGGGTAAAGCAGTTGCTCAAACGGTTGGTGCACGTTTAGGTAAATCGTTATTAGAGCTGGGTGGCAACAACGCCATTATAGTAAGCGAGCAAGCCGACCTTAACATGGCCCTTATTGGCTGCACCTTTGGTGCGGTTGGTACTGCCGGCCAGCGTTGTACTACTACGCGCCGTATCATCATCCACGAAAGCATTTACGATAAGTTTACCAAGATGTTGGTAGCGGCTTATGGCCAGTTAAAAATAGGCGACCCGTTAGATTCATCTAACCACGTAGGGCCACTTATTGATAAGGCTGCTGTTGAAATGTACAACAACGCTATTAAAGCAGCCAAGAAAGAAGGTGCTAACTTCCTTATAGAAGGCGGTGTACTGGAAGGTGCAGGTTACGAAAGCGGTTGCTACGTTAAGCCTTGTATTGCTGAGGTTGAGAACCGTTATGAGATTGTGCAGCACGAAACCTTTGCACCTATATTATATGTAATGAAGTACAAAACCCTTGACGAGGCCATTGCTATGCAAAACGATGTGCCACAAGGTTTGTCTTCATCAATATTTACACTGAACATGCGCGAGGCTGAAAGGTTCCTTTCTGCAGCCGGTAGCGATTGCGGTATTGCCAACGTAAACATTGGTACATCGGGTGCTGAAATTGGTGGCGCTTTTGGTGGCGAAAAAGAAACAGGTGGTGGCCGCGAGAGTGGTTCTGATAGCTGGAAAGCATACATGCGTCGCCAAACCAATACCATTAACTACGGTACTAACCTGCCATTGGCCCAGGGCATCCAGTTTAATCTAGGGCATACCGTTTAATAATGAATAAGCTATTTGCTTTAGCATCCATACTTATTATAGTGTTAGCATCATGCCGCCCCGAGGGTGGCATGAATGCTGATGCAGGGTATTATAGCATTACAGCCTTACGCGACAGCTTAATCAAAGGCAAGCCGGTATATAATTTCCAAAAAACGCTGGTGGTTGATGGTAAAGAGGAAACGCAACTAATAACCGATAGCCTGCATTTGCAAATCAGCTTTTTTGAGCATTTTGAAATCAATAAACCATCATACAAAGGTGCTTATACTTTAGAAAAGCTGCTTGTTGAAGATGGAGAAAATAGGGGCGAAACAGTTGTAGTAAATGAATTTAAACGGAAGCCTGAGTTTAAATATCCCGTTACCAGTTTAACAACATATACCCGTAAACATGTTAATAAACTTGAGGTACAAGTTGTAAGTTTAGAAAAGAACCTGCTTACAAACATTACCAAAAAATTGACTGTGTTTACAG
>JBIPNX010000430.1:0-2649 GCA_044378145.1 Flavobacteriales bacterium
TGTTGTAAGAAAAAATAAGAATATCGGAGTGTAAAATTTCTTCATGCTTATAAGTTGCACGCTTTGTACGAAGATAGGGAGAAAAGGTTATTCAGAAAGGCAATTGATAGATTACTTATCAATAAACCCACCACCTATAAGGTCGTTACCATCATAAAAAACAGCCGATTGGCCCGGGGCCACTGCCTTAACCTGCTTGCGGAACTCTACCTTAATACGGTTACCTTCGGTTACTATGGTACTCATAGCGCCTGGGTCTTTGTAGCGAATTTTAGTAAGTGCTTCAACAGGGGTATCCAGGTTATCAAGCTTGATAAGATTAGGGTTACGCACCCACATTTCCTGTTTCTCCAGTTCGTGTTCAGGGCCTAAAACCACGGTGTTGGTTTCAGGGATAATCTGGGTAACAAATATTGGCTCACCCGCAGCTATTAAGCCTTTCCGTTGGCCAATAGTGTAGAATGGGTAACCGTGATGTTGGCCCAATACACGGCCGGTGCGGTCAACAAAGCTGCCGCCGTCCAGTTTTTCAATACCATCAACACGGCGCTTTAAAAAGCCACGGTAGTCGTTATCGGGTACAAAGCAAATCTCGTAACTCTCGTTTTTGTTAGCCAGTTCCTGGTAGCCGGCATCAAACGCCATTTGGCGTATTGCAGGCTTGGTAAAACCACCTAAAGGAAAGCGCGTACGGGCAAGGGCCTCTTGCGTTAAACCCCAAAGCACGTAGCTCTGGTCTTTCTTCTCGTCAAGGCCTTTTGATACCACGTAGCGATCGTTTTCGTGCCTTACCTGCGCATAATGACCGGTGGCAATAAACTCACAATCAAGCTTATCTGCGCGTTTTAAAAGCGCATCCCATTTAATATGAGTGTTGCATAAAACACAGGGGTTAGGCGTGCGCCCTGCCATGTATTCATCAACAAAATTGTCAATTATATAATCGCCAAACTCGTTACGTATGTCCAGTATCATGTGCGGAAACCCGAGGTTTACCGCTAGTTGGCGCGCATCGTTAATACTATCTAAATTACAGCAGCCGGTTTCTTTCTTGCTTCCACCGCTCGATGCGTAATCCCACGTTTTCATGGTTATACCCACGACCTCGTAACCCTGCTCGTGCAACATAAGTGCCGTAACAGAACTATCAATGCCGCCACTCATGGCTACCAATACACGTCCTAACTTGCTCATTTTTTCTATTCCTCTTCTTTTGGCGGAGGCATTTTTCCCGGGTCTTTTGATTTATCCAGTTTGGGCTTGCCAATAAGCTGGCCCATGTTATACTTCTCGTTTACTACTTTACCCTCTTCATTTTGTACTAACCAAACGCCGTGGCGCAATCCTTTTTCAAACCTGCCCTCGGCCACTTTTTTGCCGTCTAAGCCGTAGTAAGTTGCCACACCTTGCAATGCGCCTTTTACGTAAGTAGCTTTTAAGCGGGGAGTGCCATCTTCAAAAAATTCTAACCACGGGCCTTCCAGCACATCGTTTTTATAAATCTTAGAGTCAAATAACTTACCACTGGGGTAAAATGTTTTCCAAGTACCCGTTTTTACCCCTTTTGCATAAGTTTCTGTAGATATTAGCTGGCTCTCCAGTTTATCATCAAGGGTATAATACGTCCAGGTACTGTCTTTCTTTTCATTAACATACTTGCCCTCTGCCATCAACTTAGTGTGGAACTCGTCGTATGTTTTTATGCGGGCAACTGTACCGTTGCTAGAGTAAACAGAAACCGTTTTGGTTTTACCATCGGGGTAGTAATAGGTAAATTTACCATCGGGTTTATCGTCTTTAAACTGGCCTTCGTATTTAAGCTTGCCTTCCGCATCGTACTTCTTCCAGGGGCCTTGTTTTTTGCCATTGGCGTCGGTTTGGTTGGTAGGTTGGGCAAATACCAATGCCGGGACTACCAGTAAGGTAGCCAACAATAAGAAAATGTGTTTTGTAAAACGGATGTTGCTCATGGAAAATTACTACGAAGGTACGTATAAAATGGTTAGCATATAGTATGCCATAGTTTTACACAAACCAAGTGTTATCTATTTCTCCATCTCAGGTAACGCTTTATCAATAACCTTTAGCAGTTGCTTAGCTTCAGATTCTTCAATTTGCATTGCTACGCGCTGTTCGCGGCCATCAACAGAGAATGATACCATTTCGCCACCTATACTGTACCACGATTTGTAGAACGAACGTTGAAAGTCGCTGTCTTTATAATCAACCATTTTTAGGTTGCGCACCTTGCGGGCATCAAAACTTTGCACCTTGCCAATGCCGTTAATCTCGCGCGAGTAAGTCATTTTATCTCCCTCAATTTTTAAGATTTCGATACCGCCCTTACGCCAGCGCAGTATGTAGTAAACGGCATATTCAAAATACAGCCAAAAGGCCAGCATTACGGCTAATACTATTTTCTGGTCGCGGGTGTATTCAGCAAACAGTTCTACTAAAATAATAGTACCGCAAATAGTCCACAAAGCAAGCCACACCATTGCTATGGTTATTTGTTTTTTGGTGCCACGCCCGTCTATGTTTATCAATAGCTTTTCGGGGGTTTGCTCGTACGATACTTTTTTACCTATTGCCTTCATTTCTATACACCTCACCCCCAACCCCTCTCCTAAAAGAGAGGGGAGAAGGCAT
>JBIPNX010000429.1:0-2649 GCA_044378145.1 Flavobacteriales bacterium
GGCCAGCTGAGCTACACCGGCTGGCCTGCATATCGCGCTAACTAAGCGTTTGGCATTGTTATTGCGACATACCCCCTCACAAAAAGGACTGCAAATGTAGTGCTTTTTAGTTTACGTACAAACAATTGTGAAAGATTTTTTTGTGTGTCTGAAACATGACCTTAATCCTTGCCTAAAATCAACCCCTAGAAGCCCTTATTCCTCTTTTTGAACTACAGCTCGCTTTTTAGATAATACAATGATTAACAGGGTTATAATAAAAAAAGATGTGGCAAGAATGCTAAAAACGTCGCCGTAGGGGTAATGAAATATTAAGAGGTAAGCACCGGTAAACTGGCACAGCACAAAAAGCAATTTTGAAAAATCGACCAGGTGTTTTCTGGGTTTGGTTAAAAAATGAACCAGGTATACTACGGGTATTGACAGGAAACTAATAGAAAGCAAGATATCGGCCATTACCCAATGCTGTATCTTAAATAAAGCCCCGAGAATGGTTACGCCTATCAATCCCTTTAAAATATTAGCATACACGGGGCGGTAATAAATTGTACCGTAAGAAATTAAAAAGACCAACCCCAGCAAACTGCCTGCAAAACCAGCGGGTTGGGCTAGAGCAGCTATGCGCCCAATGCCTCCGGCATAAGCATCTAACAAATCCAGCCCATTACCTATAATAATAAGTGACAGGGCAATAACAGCGTAGTATTTATCTTTAAAAACCATTCTTAGTTAAAGAACCGCCAGTTGATACCGAACTTAAAGGCCCGGTCGTTCATTGGGTAGTTAGGGTATTGCAGGTAGGTTTGGCCAAATAAGCCCGAGGTAACGTGCTCTGCTTTTAAGAAAATGCGGGCTTTCTTAATTTGAGCATCAACAAACACATCAACATAAGGGTAGTTGCCCACAATGGTTTGGTTCTGTATGTAGAACTGGCCTGTGGCAGGCATATAATTGGGTGCATTGTAAGCAGTATTGTAGAAAACATCTATACCCACAGCTAATAGCAACGCCTTTTTAAACACGTAGTTGCGGTAGTATATGCTGCTGCGTAAGATTAGATTTGGTACAGGCAATAAGTCTGATATTACATACTGGCCGGTTATGTACTCATCAAAATGCCATTTGTTTTTAATCTGGAAGCGTTTAACCACCTGTGCGGCAAATACTACCACACCCTCGTTGGCCTGTTGTGGCAAAGCCTGTTCATTATAATATACGTACTGGCGCATATCGGTAACCCAGGCTGATGCATCCAGCTTTAGCTTTTGGCTTTTGAAGCTGGCAAACAGGGTATTGGCAAAGGTCTTTTTAAAGTTATTATCCCAAATAAAGTTATTGGAAACATAGCGGCTTTGTATATAGGTAGGCTCGTAAGCCTTAAGAAGCACGCCCAGTTCAAAGCGGTTCTTTTGATTGCCTGCACTATCAATGGCCGATTTAGACAATGAAAAACGCCCTTCATAATCGCCAATATTATAGCCCGCTAAAAATATGGTTGCCGAACCATTTAGCCCAAAACCTTTAAATACAGGAAGCTTTACATTTCCGCCCACATATATATTATTTGCGGTATTGTTTACCAGCATCAGGTCTGGCAGTCCCCAGGTGTGGGTATAGTATTTTATAAGCTGGTGCCCGGCAAAAGCATCAAACACACGAGCCTCACGGCCTGTGCGTTCTGATAACAGCTTTAGCCCTACCCTGTTCTCTATAATGGTATTGTTGGTTCGGTCGTGCGTTACAAGGGTATCGTAATAATAAGCAGGGTAAAAGGTATTAGCCAGTTTAGATGTATCGTTATACATCAAAGCCTTATCACTCAAATCGAACACATGGTATAAGCGCAGGGCTGTTGTTGTTTTAAGTTTTATCGTATCGCTTTTATAAGCAGTTGTATCGGTTTTACGCGCTAAGTCCAGCGACTGCTGCACGTGCGCATAGCGGGTACGCCACACATTTTTAGCACCATACAAATTAACATCAAACAACTGGCGGTTACTTTCGGTATTATCAATAAACGGGGTTAAATCGGCAAGGCCACCGTTTACCCTTGCACTCATATTATTACGTGCCCCGCTAAATACAATGCGGTACTTCTCGTTTTTACTCTGGTACGATGAATAAAGCAACCAGTTGGTATTATCGCTATTCTGGCGCTGGTAAAAACCGGGCGAGTTTAACCGCTCAAACCTCAACCCCACATTCCAGCCTTTGGTAATATTCTGGTTTAGATTGATGAAGAAATTTTGCTCTTTTTGCGAGCCAGTAAAATAGCTTACCTCAATAAACGGCGCACGGCTGCGGTAATAGGTTGTGGTATGCTTGTTTTGCTCCCAGATAGAGAGTTGGTTTATCCCCAGGTCAAACCCAAGTCCTCTGTACGGAGTACCAACAGGGTTACGGTAAGGGTTGCCAATATTACCCAGTGTAGAATTGATGTTGTACTTTTTTACTACCGCATTGTAGGTATGAAAATCATTAATAAAAGTATCCAGCGGTTGAAAGCGGGTGCTGAAATTCTCAAAGATATCACCCTCGGTAAACGTGCGGTAGTAGGTAGAATTAACAACTACACTATCGGGCACCTGCGCATTTGCATGCAACGCACCCAACAGGCCTATAATAAAGAGTATATAGTTTCTTGCTAAT
>JBIPNX010000515.1:0-2644 GCA_044378145.1 Flavobacteriales bacterium
GGGGCTTTGCGTTGGCTCAATCACCATGATTGCACGCGCCCAATTCGTTAGGTCTGCGCTTCCTGCTCCCGAATACATCCAATCGCTAGCCCTCCAATTTGATGTGTCCCGGTTCGTCGTTTTGGGTGTGTGGTGGTTCACAACAACCCCGCAACCGAATTCATTCAAAAGCGGATTCAACCCCTCTCGGCAAAACTCCCCAATCTTTTGGGTGTCGGTAATATCACACCCGGCATAGGCGTGGAGCGGATCAATGCGAAATATGTCCGGTCGGTCTGCCTCAAGAGCGGGGCGCAAGAATTCGTTTAAGAATCTCGCCCCCGATGTTGTCGAATGTTGGCGGGTTAAGAGGTTGGCAATGCAGTTTTCTCGGTCTGCCTCCGTCATAAACAAGGTGGATGCAACCCCGGTCACCATCTCCGTCATGTCGTCCTCATCGTTTTCCGCCTGAATGTGGAGAATGCGAAGCGGACGCTCGGGTATAAGCCCGAATGCCTCCCTGCCGATAGACCAACAAATGTCCTGTTGGACGGAGGCGGAAGATTTGCCTATGCCACTCGGGCCAACGAAAAGCATGGCCCCATAGCGACAAAGAAAACGCCCTTGGAAAAAGGTGTTTTGCGGGTTGGGTTTTCTGCCCTCAAGCAAGAGCATCGGCGTTGCTGGGGGCAAAATACCCCCCTCATCAATAAGTTCGGGTGCAAAGTCGGTTGCCAGTTTCATCGGGTGAGTGTCTCCGGGTTGAAGAAAAGGATTTGCTGGCGGTTTCCGTTTTCGCGGAGTCCCCCCGGCATTCGGACAAACTGCGAGCGAGTCCAAAGCCCCCGGTCGGCTCCAAGGGTGCAGGCGCGGCGGAAGAAGGGGGCAAGCTGTTCATCGGTCTTGCCATCCACGAAAAACCAGCCGTGCAGGGATTTCCCGCCCGAATCAACAACCAGGGTGAGCGGAGCGCGTTCGGCTAGGTGAAGCAAAACGGCGGCTTGTTCGTCCTTGGTTGTGCCGTCCCCCTCGATAACGATAAACCGGCGCGGCCCTGTGGCTTCGAGCGTGTGCTGTGAGAGTTTGCCGTCCTTGGTTCGCCCATACTTGGCGAGCATCGGCGAGGGAACGATCTGTTCGAGCGCATCGGCGGCGGCGGCAAACTTGGAAAGCTCCATCGTGAAAAACTCGAATTTGTTGCCCGCGCAAAGGAGCGGGTCGCCGGGGAAGAGTCGGGCGAGGATTTCGGCGGTGTGGGGGGCGTCATCCTCGAACCGAATCGGCGAAGCCTCCCACAAGTCCACAACGCCAAGCCCGGAGGCGGCAACGGCCTCGATTTGCTCGCCGTTGGCCTCGGGCCACTTCGCGGGAGCCTGCCAGTTTCTCCGGGAGTGCCACACGATGCCCGGAGCCTCGAATGCCTTGGCAATGGCGTCCTCGATCTCGTTTCGAGAGTTTGGGCGGCGGGTCATCCGGGCTTCGAGTTCTTGCGTGGCGGCCTCGGCGGTCATCCCGGCCTTGCGGCAAGCCCAAGCGGCTTCCATAAGCCAGCGGTGAACCCCTCCCCCAGCAGGCGGGCAGGGCGGAATTTCGGGAGCGGTTAGCTTTGCCATTGCCTATCGGTTCCGCCTCGGTTGATTTTTCGAGCCGGTAGCCTTGGCCTGTTCCCTCTGCCTCGCTCGGTCGAGTCGCTTTAGCTCCTTGAGTTCCTCCCGTTCCCTAGCGCGAGCGAGTTTCTTAAGCTCGCGGTGTTCGGCGGCAACCGCCTTGCGGAGTGTTTTGATTTCCTCCCGCTCGCTGGCCTTGGCTTCCTCCACCTTTGCTTTGTCCAGTTCGGAGATTTTGCGGCGTGGCGTTTTCATTTCGCCTCCTTCTTGGTCATGGCGCGTTCCCATGCCCGATCCTCTTTGGCCTTGGCCCGTTCCATTGCCCGCTCCTCCTTCAAAAAAGCCCGCTCGCGGGCCTTGGATTCATTCGCCTTGAACCTGTCGAGCGGAGATTGGCGCGAAATCAACGCCGAGCGGATCGCCAGCTTTTCCTGCATGGATTCATGCCTTCGGCGTTCTTCGGCGGCTTGGGCCTCGGCTCTGGCCTTGTCAAGTTCGGACAATTTCCCTGCTGATGTTTTGCACCACTTTCCAACTGGCCTAATGGTGATGTGTTTAGGCGTTAAGTCCCCTTTGAACTTTACACCAATAAAAATCTTATCGGGTTTCTCATTGTAGTGGTCGCGGACAAATTCGGCAAAACTGACAGCAAGTTTGCTACCTAAACGCATTTCGAGTTCCTCCTTTGGCCAATTTGTTTTGAGGGCCTGCGATTTTGCTTTTTTGGCGTTTTTCGGCGCAATCCGGGCGCGGGATTTTTTTGTCGTGGGTTTCATCGTGTGCGGGCGTTGAGGTAGGTTTCGAGGTCGGATTGGCGGACTCGGTAGCAACGGGAGGAAATGCGAATGTGCGGGATTTCCCCGGCGCGGCATTTGCTCCAGAACGCGGATTTCGAGAGTCCCAGATAGGACGCTCCCTCTTGGCAGGACATCAGCGGAGATGCCCCCTGTCGTGTTTCGGTCGGTTTGTGTGTGGTTGTCATTTGCTTTGCGAAGCTCTGTCAAATTGCGCGGCGTCATTGCCTGCTCTTGGCGGTCGCTTCGTGGTGCAAGTGATAG
>JBIPNX010000043.1:0-9646 GCA_044378145.1 Flavobacteriales bacterium
CGTAACGCATCGGGTACAATTATAGAGTCTACCCTTGATAAAGGCCGTGGTTATGTTTCAACCATATTAGTACACAATGGCACACTGCGTGTTGGCGATGTATTATTAGCCGGTTCTCACACAGGTCGCGTAAAAGCTATGTTTAACGAGCGTGGCGGTGCTTTAAAAGAAGCAGGCCCCGCAACCCCGGTAGTAATACTAGGCTTAAGCGGTGCACCACAGGCAGGCGACTTGTTTAACGTAATGAATGACGAGCGCGAGGCACGCGATATTGCAACCAAGCGTATGCAGTTACAACGTGAGCAAGGTTTACGCACTCATAAACATATTACCCTTGACGAGATTGGACGCCGTATTGCAATTGGCGACTTTAAAGAACTTAACGTTATTGTTAAAGGTGACGTGGATGGTTCTATCGAAGCCCTTTCTGACTCATTATTAAAACTGTCTACCCCACAAATACAGGTAAATATCATCCACAAATCAGTTGGTGCGGTTACCGAGAGTGACGTATTGTTAGCTTCGGCATCTAACGCCATTGTGGTAGCCTTCCAGGTTCGTCCTTCGCCGGCAGCACGCCGCTTAGCTGAGCAGGAAGAAATTGAGATACGTCAGTACTCAATTATCTACAATGCTATAGAGGAAGTAAAAGCCGCTATGGAGGGTATGCTATCGCCTGAAATTGAGGAGAAAGTGGTTTGCAACATTGAGATACGTGAGGTGTTCAAAATTACCAAAGTGGGAACTGTTGCAGGCTGTATGGTGTTAGACGGTAAAGTACACCGTAATACCAAAATACGCCTTATCCGCGATGGTATTGTAATTTACAACGGTATGCTGGGCTCGCTTAAACGTTTCAAAGACGATGTGAAAGAAGTAGCAGCCGGCTTTGAATGTGGCTTGAATATTGAGAACTTTAACGATATGAAAGTTGGAGATATTATTGAAGGTTACGAAGAAGTAGAAGTTAAAAAGAAACTGTAAATCAGTTACATATAGAATTAAAACAAGGCCGCTTTATGCGGCCTTTTCTTTTACCGTAAGCTGGGCAATTGTTTGCTGAATAACAACCACCTCTTTACCGGCCACTATGTATCCTGTTAAAGCAGTAGCATCGTAAACAGTACCGTTGATTTCTATTTTACCTGCAGGTCGTAAATCGGTATAGGCAACACCCTCTGCCCCTATTAATGATTGGTATTGCTCTGAGCTAACATAACCTTTGCTGCTTTGCTGTTCCGATTGTAATGCCACACGGCTGAACATACGGGTATTAAATAGTTTATACGCGAGCCAAATACTGCCACCTAAGCCAACAAAGGTAGATATGGTAACCAAAGTCAGCGATGCTACCACTGTGTCGCCATTAACATAAGAGAAATCAAACCCTACGTTGCCAATTAAGCTAAGCGTTAAGCCGCATACCATTAGCACAATGCCTCCAATGCCCAATACTCCAAAGCCGGGTATGGCAAAGAGTTCTATCATCAATAGTATAACCCCGACAAAGAATATTACAATCTCCCAGTTGGCTGCAAGGCCCTCTAAATACAATGGGGCAAAGTACAGCACAGCGCCCGTAAGTGCTACAACTAAAGGCAAGCCAATGCCGGGCTGTTGCAATTCAAAATAGATACCGCCAATAATCATCAGGATAAGGATACCACTAACAGCAGGGCTTATCAGGAAATTAATCAGCTTATCAAGGGTACTGGGTTTGTATTCTATAAGCTCATAATTGGAAATACCTGCGTGCTGCAACACACCGTCAATATTCTCGGTAATAGCTTCACAATAGTTATTTTTCAAAGCTTCCGATGCGGTGAATGTCAATACTTTACCTGAATCATTTATACCGGCAATGTAAGTACGCGGATCAACCATTGCTTCGGCTATTAGTGGATCTCGACCGTTCTTTTCAGCGGTAGAGCGCATAATAGAACGCATATATGATTGGTACTTGTCAGGCATAATCTGCCCTTCGCCATTAACCACACTCGCAGCTCCTATATTGGCTCCCTGACGCATATATATACTATCGCACGATATAGCTATTAATGCCCCGGCTGATGCCGCATTGTTATTGATAAATACATATACCGGAATGGGTGAGTTTAATATCTTGGTGCGGATATAATCAGCAGCATCTAGCATACCGCCATAGGTATTCAATTGTAGCAGGATAATATCAGCATTGGCCTCTTTAGCTTCATCAAAAGCCCTTTGGGTTAAACGCAATGTAGGCGGAGCTATTTCATCGGCAATCGTAAAAGTAAAAACACGCTTCTTACCTGCCCCACTCTGTGCGTTGACTGTGGTACAAAAAAGTAATACAAGGGCAAAAAGAAGTATTGTTTTAGCTTTCATAATCAGTTATTATCTATCATTCTAACGATATATTCTCATCGCCAGGCTTGTAATTTACATATACGCAGATCAGTTGGAACATCTCATCAGTAGTACGCATGCTACCGTCACGCTCCCTTATTTCTTTTGGTGGGTTGTTTGGGTTGTTTGGGTTTGATGCTGTATTATCAAAAACACCCACGGCTACAATGCGTGAGCCAGCAGGTATCTTTACCATCTTTTTAAAGGTATAAAAATATTGCCACCTGAAGTCCCATTTATTTATGCGCACCAGGTTAATGGTATCTCCTTTGGGTGTCAGTGCATATGCTTTAAAGGTTTTACCAATAAGGTGCATGTGGGGTATCACGGTAAGTAATGATATATCCTTTTCAATAACCAATTCAGCTTTAAACTCTTTTTCCGTATTGGGCGGCACAATAAGCTGTGGAATAACCTCTGCCCTTTTTCCTGTGCTAAGTGTCCCTAAAATAAATTCACCTGTGGGCCGCTCAGGTGGGTTCTTACTGAAGTATATATTAAAGTACGAACTATCGCTCTCGTCAATAGGTGTTGGCCCGTAGTGCATATCATTAAGGTATAAAGCGCCAGTAGCTTTAAATCGGTAGCCACCAATTCCGTTGGGATACATATACGGCTCGGTACCCGGCAGGTAATTACTAACCGATGGCGTCATAAGCGGGTAGCTTCCATCATCATTAAGCAAACCAATACGCTTATGTATTTCAGCAGCCATACCTGTTTGCTGATCGGCGAGCATGGTTTTATCGTGCGCTTTAGTCTTTTTACCCGGCTCGTAGCTTAGCAAATGGGTGTTAACATGGTGAATTACCTTGCGGTTTCCTGGCACATACTCTATATACTGGACAAAGGTATCCTTAGCCATTTTATAAGGCAGCTTCATCACCATAAAGTTATCGGTGTTGTTGCCTTTAATAACATACGGTTTATCCATTGCAATAACCAAATCGGGCTTGCGGTTGGTAAACGGGTTGGCAAAGTTTGTTGGTGCTTTAATCTTACTTGTATCGCCCGGTTGCATTCCCTGGTCTACCCAAAGGCCTATTGTTTTAATCTCATTATCTGTCAACACCTTCTCCCCTATAAAATGAGAGTAAGTAGGATCGGCAGGCCAAGGCGGCATGAATCGTGTTTGGGTAACCACCTTAATAAGCGATGCTCTGCTGCGTACCTCTTTATAGGTAATCAACCTGAATGGGGCTATGTTATCGTCGCGGTGGCAAGGTGTGCAGTTGGTATGTACAATTGGAGCTACATGGTCGGCAAAGGAGGGGTTAGGGGGTAGCTCATCAGCCTTAGGACTGGTGTTGGTACAGGCTATTAAAAAACCAAGCAGAATAAATGGTATATATCTTCCCAACTGCATCATACCTTAATGGCCTACAAATACAGACTGTGCTTCCAACATAGCCTCGGTAAAGGCAGCCATATTTAAACCGGTTTCAATATTGTTTTGCTCACAATAAGCAACCAGGTTTTCAGTGGCAAAGTTGCCGGTAAGCTTATCATCAGCCATAGGGCAACCACCAAAGCCTTTCATAGCGGCATCAAACCTTCGGCAGCCTGCGCTGTATGCAGCATCTACTTTGCTATGCCAATCATCGGGCCTGGTATGTAAGTGCGCACCAAACTCAACATCGGGCAAGGCAGGTATCAGGTAACTGAATACGCCTTTAATATCCTCAGGGTTGGCAGTGCCTACGGTGTCGGCAAGGGCAATGTTCTTAATACCCATAGATGCTATTTTATTAGCCCAGTTGGTTACAATCTCGGGGCTCCACTCATCGCCGTACGGGTTACCAAAACCCATAGAAAGGTAAACCAGCAGGGTTTTACCGCGTTGGTCGCAAAGGTTTTTCATTTGCTCTACCGTAGCTAACGATTGCTCTATACTGCTATTGGTATTGCGTTGCTGAAAGGTTTCTGATACAGAAAACGGGAAGCCCAGAATGCTTACTTCATCAAAAAAGCAGGCATCCATTGCCCCACGCATATTGGCTACTATTGATAGTAGCTTGGTTTGGGTATTGTTTAACTCAAGCTTTGAGATAACCAACGGGGTATCCTTCATTTGAGGGATAGCATAAGGCGAAACAAAGCTGCCAAAATCCAACACATCAAAGCCAACCTTAAGCAGCTTGTTTATATAATTAGCCTTTACATCGGTAGGGATAAACTCTTTAATACCCTGCATAGCATCGCGAGGGCACTCGGTAATATGTATCATGCGCCAAATTTACAATTTAGTGTGTTAGCTAAACAAAGGACAATACTTATAGTTTTAGTTTACTATGTTGTAAAAAATAGTTTATTTAGCATAATCAAATAAACACAGTGAACGAAAAACAACAACCCATACGTATAGCAGGAGCACAAGGCTTTTATGGCGATAGTCCCATGGCTGCCATGAATATTGTAATGGAAAAAGGTGCCGATTATCTGGTACACGATGCCCTTGCCGAGCTAACCTTATCTATATTACAGAAAGACCGCATGGCCGACCCACGCCATGGTTATGCCCGCGATATTGAGTTATTGGCTACCATGCTTATACCTATGGCCTATCAAAACGGGATTAAGATTGTTACCAACTCGGGCGGTTTAAACCCCGAAGGTGCAGCCGCTCGTGTAAAAGCAATACTGGAGAAACAAGGCATTAAAGGATTAAAGATTGCCATTATCAGTGGCGATAACTTATACGACCAACTGGGAAGCCTTAAAGAGCAGGGCCACGAGCTGCGTAATATGGATACCAACCAGCCTTATGCCGAAAGCAAATACCAGCCTACCCATGCCAACGTTTACATGGGCGCAAAAAGTGTTGCAGATGCATTAGACCAAGGGGCTGATTTAATATTAGCCGGCCGTGTTGCCGACCCTTGCTTAACACTGGGAATATTGGTTCACCATTACGGTTGGAAACTGGATGGTGATTTATCGCAGGCCGATTTAGACTTATTAGCCTCGGGGATTGCTATAGGTCACTTAATAGAATGCGGCGGACAGGCATCAGGAGGAAACTCGTATGCCGAGTGGCCAATGGATTATCCTATATACAACCTGGGCTACCCTATTGCCCATGTATATGCCGATGGTTCTGCGGTTATGACCAAACTGGAAAGCCAGGGTGGTAAAGTGTCTCGCAATACCATACGCGAGCAATTGGTGTATGAAATACACGACCCTGCCAATTACCTTACGCCCGATGTTACGGTTGATTTAACAGCGGTACAAATAGAAGATTTAGAACCTAACAAGGTTAGTTTTAAAGGCGTAAAAGGCAAGCCAAGGCCCGAAAAACTTAAGCTTACTATTGGGCAGATGGAAGGATATATCTCCGACCAGTTCTTTTACTTTTCTGCTCCATACGCTTACGATAAATCCGTAATGTTTATTGATGCCGTTAAGAAGATATGGGCTAACCTGCCTATTAGCATAGACCGCCAGGAGTTTGCTATTATTGGGGTTGATGGTATGCACCCCGGCGCAGCGGCTGCTGTAGCCCCTGAGGTACTAAACAGCCTAAACGAGATTGGTGTACGCATTTGCATTAAACACACCGAAGAACGTGCCGGTAAACTTGCATTGCAATCTATTGTATGCTTAGGGTTAAACGGCCCTCCGGGATTGATAAGCGTGCCGGGTTGGGGTAAACCGGGCAGGGCTATGCTAAGCTTGTGGCCTACCTTAATACCACGGGAGTTGGTGCAGGAGAAACTGGAAATACTGGAAACAGCATAAAAAGAAAAGGCTTTGCAAACGCAAAGCCTTTTCTTTTTAAAGTATATATCAATAGCTACGGGATAACTATCCCTGCTTCCATGTCTTTGTAAACCTGTAAAAACTCTTCGGCTTTAGCAACCATATCGTACGAGCCAATAAATAAAGGCTCACGTTGGTGAAGGCTTTCCGGTTTTAACTCCAGTATGCGTTTATACCCGTCTGATGCTTTGCCCCCCGCTTGCTCTACTATAAAAGCCAAAGGGTTGCACTCGTACAACAAACGTAATTTACCTTTAGGCGAATCGGATGTTGTTGGGTAAATGTAAATACCACCCTTAATCATGTTACGGTGAAAGTCTGCTACTAAAGAGCCAATATAACGTAAAGCATATGGGCGGCGGCTTGGCTTATCGTGCATCTGACAATAGTTGACGTACGATTTTACTCCATCGGCAAAGTCGTGAAAGTACCCTTGATTGATAGAATAAATAGGGCCTGTACGCGGTATTTTCATATCGGGGTGAGACAGACAAAACTCACCAATAGAAGGGTCTAAGGTAAAACCATTAACACCATTACCTGTAGTTATTACCATCATGGTAGATGTACCGTAAACTATGTACCCCGCAGCTACCTGCTCAGTGCCGGGTTGTAACAAATCATCAACAGTTGGCATACAATCTACCGACTTGCGGCGGTAAATAGAAAATATGGTACCTATAGAAACGTTTACGTCGATATTAGAAGAACCGTCTAACGGGTCCATACATATTACATACTGTGCTGTTTTAGCCAGTTGCTCATCAAATATGATAAGTTCATCGTTTTCTTCCGATGCTATGGCGCAACATTCACCCCTAAAACGGATGGCATCAATAAACTGCTCATTGGCAAATACATCCAGTTTCTTTTGGGTTTCGCCCTGGATGTTGGTGGTACCATGCTCACCCAAAATATCAACCAAACCGGCTTTGTTAACCTCGCGGTTTACAATTTTAGCAGCAAGGCCAATAGAGTTTAACAGGCGCGATAATTCTCCTTTAGCATAAGGAAAATCACTCTGACGTTTAATAATAAATTCAGAAAGGGTTAAAACGGTCTTTTGCCCGCCATTCCCATTATCATAGATATTCTCAGCCATTACTTATTGTGTGTGGGTACAAATTTAAGCATTAAACCAACCTAAATTATACCCCTTAAAAGCAGAAAGTTCAACAACTTTATCAGCTATTGAACTTCCTGTTTAATTTTTGTTCTTTTTCTATTTCTTTTTACCTGCAGCAACCCAGGCATTGTAATCTTTAATAACTTTCTCCAGGTCTTCAAAAACCAGGTCTTTGTTATTTATTTCGTCGTACATATCGTCGTTATCTTTAACTAATAGGCCGATATCTTTTTTGAAGTTGTTCTCCTTTATACGTAAGGCTATAGCGCCTTTCTCTGCGGGCTTTTTAACGTAGTACTGGGTTTCGTAAACCTCAATTTCGCCTTTTTTAAGGCGCTCAAGGTCTAACTGGTAAAGGCCCAAAGCACCTTTGCTTACTACTTGCATAAAGGCAAACTCATCGGTTTTAAACTCAACCGACTCGTATATGTTCTCGCCATTGTAGTACATCCTTATTTTACCGGGAGCATAGGTTTTCTTTTCAGTAGGGCTGATAATAAGTTTTATTTTATAATCCTCCAAGCGAAGGCCTGTCTTTTTATCACGCTCTATAATTTCACCTTTAAGGGTATCGCCTTTGTTGGTTACAACATACCCCTGTCCGTTGGTTACAACAGGTTCATCATCATCCTGTGCCATTACATTTACCGATGCAAACATTAACAAGCCAACACTTAATGCAGCTATTTTACCAAACCAGTTTATTTTATTCATTTTCAATTATTTATTATTGAACATTTTCGTTGTAAATAACACCTAAAAGAGTCTGACCGACAGCCTTTAACGTGGCCTTGTCTACAGCACCCATATTATCGTCGTGGGTATGCCAGTAAGCCGGAAACTTACCATCTGTCCCCTCATTGTATTGTATAATATCTATAGCTGGTATATCGGTCATTCCGTTTACGTAATAATGGTCATCTATAATGGCCGTGCGGGTACTGTTTACAAATATGTTGCCATAACCCAGTTCGGCAGCTTTAGCCCAAACCTTATCTACGGCAAAGCTTGCATTTACAACAGAGCCTTCTTCTTTCCAAAACCTGGCATCTTTACCACCAACCATATCTAATAATATAGCAAAACGTGGTTTGTAAAAAGGTATAGGGGGATTAGTTATCCAGTATTGGGTACCCAGGCAGTAGCTGTCATTAACATCAGGCAACCCTTGGTCTTCAGCATCGGTAAAGAATATATCAATACCAATACCCGGGTTTTTAGCTTTAGCTATACGTGCAATTTCAAGCAATACCCCTACCCCGCTGGCGCCATCGTTAGCACCTAAAATCGGGTCGGTTTTGCGCTCATCGTCCTGGTCGGCAATATGGCGGCTATCCCAGTGGGCAAACAATAAAATCCTGTCGGCACTTTGTGGGTTTATGCGGCCAATAATATTATAAATAGGTAGGCTGCGATTACCCGGTGCAGTAACAGTGCCTCGTTGTAAAATAACGGTATCGGTAACTGATTTAAGTTTGCTTATTAAATACTGGGCGCAATCGGCATGGGCTTTAGTACCCGGCACACGCGGGCCAAACGATACTTGTTTATCAATATATGCATACGCGCTGTCCGCATTAAACTCAGGGGCTATAACAACCGGCTTATTGGGTTTGTCAGGAGACAATGGCTTATCGCTTGGGCCACAGCTAACAATAGCCAGTGGGGCTACAATGAATAATAATGCTTTAAAAGCTGTTTTCATGTTAGTTTGTATAAGCCCAGGATGTATTATCCTTGCCATCTTTAATTTCTATGTTAAGCTTAGCCAGTTGGTCGCGTATAAAGTCTGACGAGGCATAATCTTTATTAGCACGTGCAGTTTTACGCTGCTCAATAATCAACTGCATTAAACCATCTAGTACATCGTTGCCACCATCACTACCAACACCTTCTTCTTTTAAACCTAAAATGTCGAAAATAATTGTTTCGTAAAGGTTTTTAAGGTGGGCAATGTCATCACCCGTTAAGCTTTCTGTGCCTGCTTTGGCGCTATTAATAGCGCGAACGGCATCAAACCATTCAGCAATAACAATAGGGCTATTAATGTCGTCGTTAAGGGCTTCAAAGCTTGCTGCTTCCAGTTTCTTCACATCATAGGTTGATGTAGCCGAAGGCTTAATCTCGTCTATAGTTTTATACGCTGCCAACAAACGTTGCAGGCCTTTTCCAGCAGCTTCTAAGGCTGCGTTAGAAAAGTCAAGCGTGCTACGGTAGTGTGCCTGCAGTATAAAAAAACGTATAGCCATTGGCGAGTACGCCGCTGTTAACACAGGATGGTTGCCGCTAAAGAACTGGTCTAACGTTATAAAGTTACCTAACGATTTACCCATCTTTTGGCCGTTAATAGTAACCATATTATTGTGCATC
>JBIPNX010000431.1:0-2630 GCA_044378145.1 Flavobacteriales bacterium
ACACAATAGAACTTCGCGAAGCAATACCTGAGAGCGAGAAAGGTAAGTTTAACGACTGGGCCTTTGGTTGTGATATTTGCCAGGATGTATGCCCATGGAACCGCTTTTCAAAGCCTACTGCCGTAGCCGAATTTACTCCAAACAAGGAAGGGCTGGACTTAACTATGCAGGACTGGGAAGATATGACTGAAGAAGTATTCGAACGGGTATTTACAAAATCGGCCCTAAAAAGGGCCGGTTATAATGGGGTAAAAAGAAATATCAGTTTTCTGAAAAAGAAATAGACTACTTGTTTATTTTTTCGTCTTTCTTAATAGTAGCAGTGCCTTTAGCAAAGATGTTTGCGCGGTCTATACCTACAGCAGGGATATCATTCTCCAGGTTACCAACACCGCCTAAGTTGTACTTCTTAAAGCTGGCAACGTATTCGTCAGGGGTTTGACCTAGTTCGTCAGCATTATTCTCCAGTTGGGCGAACAACGCACTAATTCTATTTAGACCTTTTAGGTCTTCAGCTGAAAGAGACATTATTAAAATATTGATTAGATGTTAACTGCAACATTATAAAGAATATTTATAACAACCAAATTTTTAACGTATTATTATTAAAATCCGAATGTTTATAAGTCTACTCGGGGCTATAAACCCTTACAGCATCCTTTAATACAGCAGCTTTGTCAAGAGTCATTGGCTTGGTCTTTTTATCAGCAAACAACTGCATCTGGTCTGTAAAATGAGGGCTATCGGGGTGATTACTTGCCCCATAACAGTTTACAGTTTGTATTTCGGGTAACCCTTCTTTAGCAAATTTCACCAGCATTATATAAGAGTCTCCAACCCAAACCTTAAACTTGCCATCTTTATATTCTTTAGGATAAGCCGCAGCCAATGCATCAGGAAAGCCTGAAACAGGCAAATCTATATCTCCCTTAGAGTGCCTTAACAAATCGCCAAGCTTAATATTAATATCGCCAAAAAATTTAACCAGGTGGTCTTTAGCATCGCGAAGACAGTCTATGTAAAAAGATTCTGAAGCACGAGCTCCTTTCCTAAGCAATTTTTGCGTTCCGGCTCTTTCATTCATATTAATAACCGTTAATAGCACAAGGGCTGCATCCATATTGTCTGCATCTCCCCTATGGTTCCAGCTCCTAATCTTAGTAAACGCCTCAGTTAAATCGGGGTACATGATAGGGTCAATTTCTTTAAACAACGGGGCCAGGTTTATTTTAAACACAATACTATCCGGCAGTTGAACATCGTACTTAATGCGTAAAAAATCTTCCCAGCTAAAGGTGCTTTGTTTAGCAACAAGACTGCGGAAACGGTTGCTACGATTTGTTTCGTCTGTTTGTATACCGTCTGATTTTGGAAAGTCTTCGGGTTTAGGGTCAGATTCTTCGCACGAGCTATTAAATGGAGTATTGTTACAATTATATATATAACCGCAATCCGGATTTTCTACTTGTGGCAATTCTTCAATAGGACGGTACTCTGTCCACAATGTTTTAGAAGTATTTCCGGGCAATGTACCATGCCAGTTAAACGAGCTGTCGCGCTTAGGTATTAGGCCATTAAACAGATAATAAATATTGTCTTCCCTGTCTGCATATACAATATTCATCATATTAAGTTGTTGGCGATTTAAAATGTCTTTAAACTCTGTGAAATTTTTAGCCTTGTTCATCCTAAACCATTGTTCTATAGCCCCAATTTGCAAATATGCCGGAAAGCGGACAGAATAAAACTTGCCTGTTTTTGCTTCTACGGTAGCACCATATTTACTCCAGAATATTTTTTTACCTACACCAACTGTAAGCCATTTATTAAGCTTAACCTTTAGCTTGGCCTTTTTAACGTCCAGTTTCTCCCATTTTCCGTCAAACTTGTACATGTATTTCTTCTTTGGATGCATCTCCAGTTGGTACACATCCACATTATCAAAGCCATTTACAGTATGCGCCCAGCCTAAATTCTCGTTCACTCCGTGGAATATTGCCATGCCTCCGGGAAATGTGCCGCCTATCATATTCCAGCCTTCATCGCTGCAAACATGTGCCTCGTACCACGACAATGGACCTTCTAACGGCTGGTGCGAGTTTATATCAAGATAGGTTTTACCATCTGTAGTTACACGACCACTAAAAGCAAGACCATTAGAACCCTTCTGCCCTAAATCATCAATAACCATAGAATCGGGTGGTGCAACATTACCGCTAAGCATATCTTTAATTGTGCCATCTACACCACTCATAGCAACCATGCCCATAGTATAGGCTGCAATCATTTGTTTAGGTGTTAAAGGAAACTCGTCTTTGACAAAAACCTCATTAGGATGTTTTTGGGCATATGCGTTTATACCATCAACATACCCATTAATTACCTTTTTAAACTCAGGTGAAAAGGTGCTGTCGTAATCCCTGTTTACCGTATCATCAATACGCAACAACTGGCCAACATAATCAATAGCGGCCCCATCTTTGCCCATGTGGCGACCCATACAATTTTTTGCTGCCATTAGCATAAACTGCATGTCTGAGAAGTCATCCTCGGCAGTAGCCCATGCTAAACCGTAAGCAACTTCTTCATCTGTCTTGGCAAAAACATGAGGAACACCCCATTTATCGCGT
>JBIPNX010000044.1:0-9600 GCA_044378145.1 Flavobacteriales bacterium
AGCCATCAGCAGTGTTGATGCCGCTGTTATAAAGGAATTAACCCCCGAGGCTAAGGTTGAAACCATAAACCTGAGTACAGAATACACTCCTTTGCCAAACGATGCTGTACAACCCAATACGGTTTTCCATTTAGGCTCTATGGATTGGATGCCGAACGTAGAAGGCATTAACTGGTTAATTGATGAGGTATGGCCGCTGGTTATTGAACAAAAGCCCGAAGCAAAACTCTATTTGGCAGGCCGTAACATGCCTAAGTTCTTATTTGATAAGGCTACAGATACTATTATTGTTGAAGGTGCCATTGACAGCCCTACCGAATATATTGCCGGCAAACAGATAATGGTTGTGCCGTTATTTTCAGGTAGTGGGGTCAGGGTAAAGATTATAGAAGGTATGGCCCTGGGTAAAGCTATTGTAGCAACAGGTATTGCTGTAGAAGGCGTTGATATTACCAATGGTAAAAACATTCTTCTTGCCGATTCAGCACAGAATTTTGCCAACGCAATAGTAGGCCTTATTAAGCACCCCGAAGCGGTTAACGATATTGGTAAACAAGCAGCTGAATTCATCAGCAAAAACTACCGTACCAATGTTGTTATCAAAAAGCTGGAAAGCTTTATAGCATCAGTCTAACCCTCTTCATAAACGTCACACTGAGCGTAGTCGAAGTGTTAGTCTTGCGACGGTACTTTCTTTTTAGCAATATTCAATAACCAACGTTTGATAATTGGGCCTTTGCGGCCTTTTTTGCTGCCTTTTAAAAAGCTGTCGAAATACATTTTGGTATGTATAGCTGCAAACATAGCACAGGTAACGTGGCCTTGCTTTTTACCCACCCTAAATGCATGTACATTCTTTGCTCCAAGCTTTTTCATGTTGGCTTCGGCAACAAGTGCGTTGCGGTAGGTAACCTGTTGGTCGCCCTCGCAGTAGCACATTTGTACCGGGGCGTTCGGCTTCCAGTCAGCTACGCTATTATCAGAAAGGTATTTACGGAAAGGGAAATCGGGGTTGCTTTTGTATAAGTCAACAATACTGTCTTTTATAACATCTTTAGGTATTGGGGGCATAATGCGGTTAGCATCGCCCATGCCGTGGCTGCCATCAAATAAGGGCATTAACAAGCTGTCAAACGGCTCTTTAAAAATAACATTTACATCAGGATACATTTTATATACCCTGTTGTATGAGAATAACAGATAAGGCAGGTAGCCCTGGTAAGCATAAGGCTTAAACATAACTTCGCTTTGTACACCGCCCATATCATAGGCGCCTGACATTGGCGATGATGCCTTTACTTTAAACTCGGTAGGGTATTTTTCTTCAATAAACTTGTGTAGCGACATGGCAGCATGGCCCCCTTGCGAGTAACCGGTAATAAATAGTTCATCGCGCAGGCTTACGTTAATGTCTTTGTTTAACTCACGCACGGCGCGAATCATGTCTATCGATGCCTGTGCTTCGCTTTCGTAATGCTGGTAAATATGCAGGCCTTCTCCCTTGCCTAAGCCAATATAATCAGGCATAATTACTGCGTAGCCTGAGCATGCATAACCTGTGCTAATAGCTTGTTCTCCATGCAAAACACCCGCCCCGCGCGATTTTTCTACCTGTGTACCGTGGTGGTAAACAACTACCGGTATTTTGCCCTTAACACCCCTGGGTACAAAGTATAGTCCCGATGCCGTTACAGGAGTACCATCGGGCAACTGGGTTTTATAAAGTATCTCGTACACATCAACCGTGTATTTAACTTTAATAATAAAGCTGGGTACATGGTTTTCTTTAAACTTCTTTTTAAGCTCTTCTTTGGTATGGGTTTTAACCAGACTTGATGATGTTAGCTTAAGCTCGTCAAAAGCCATAAGTGGTAAGCAAAATAAAAGAGCAATGGCAGCAAGGCCGGCTTTAAAATATAGTCTCGATAGCATAATGTAAAGGGAGATTTATTAATCTCCTCAAATTTGGCAAAAGTTTTTGGTATTTAAAAGTGTTTACGATAATTTAATTTCCGCTGTACTCTACAATATTCCGTTCGGTTTCGTAAAGCACTACTGTAAGCTTTAAATGGGCTTCTAATTTACTGCGAAGGCGTTGCCATATAACCACTGCAATGTTTTCTGCTGTTGGGTTTACGCCGCCTTTCTCCATGTTAAACTCGTCGGTGTCCAGGTTCAGGTTGTGGTGGTCGTAACGTTCCAGAATTTCTTTTTTAATTATCCCGCTTAAGGTTTTAAGGTTAACCACATAGCCGGTCTCAGGGTCAACGGGGCCTGTAACTTTAACTATAAGGTCGTAATTATGGCCATGAAAGTGGGGGTTGTTGCACAAGCCAAACACCTCGTTGTTTTTAATGTTATCCCATTCTGGGTTATACAAACGATGCGCGGCATTAAAATGCTCTTTGCGGTATACGGTAACTTCTGGAATCATGCTGTGCAAATATACAACAGTTGAATCACTATCAACAACCCCAATACTTTACCAACATTATCTAATTATCTCATTCGCATATTATCTAATTTGATGTACCTTTGCACCCATGTCTACAGCTACATTACCAACCCTTGAAACAGCCCAGAAACTGGGCCTTACCCCCGACGAGTTTGAAAAAATAAAAGAGATTTTGGGCCGTACCCCCAACTTTACTGAGCTGAGTATCTTCTCGGTAATGTGGAGCGAGCACTGCTCTTACAAAAACTCTATCAAGTGGTTAAAAACCCTTCCCCGCGATGGCGAAATGATGCTTGCCAAAGCAGGTGAAGAAAATGCAGGGCTTGTAGATATTGGCAATGGCTTAGGCTGTGCCTTTAAAATAGAAAGCCATAACCACCCGTCGGCATTAGAGCCTTACCAAGGGGCAGCAACCGGTGTAGGTGGCATCAACCGCGATATTTTTACCATGGGCGCCCGCCCAATTGCCCAGCTAAACTCGTTACGTTTTGGCGATATAAAATCAGAACGTACCAAGTGGTTGCTAAAAGGCGTTGTTAAAGGCATTGGCGATTATGGCAACGCCTTTGGTGTTCCTGTAGTTGGTGGCGAGGTTTTCTTCGACGATTGCTACAACCAAAACCCATTGGTAAATGCCATGTCGGTTGGTATTGTTAAAAAAGGAGAAACAGCTTCGGCTACATCGTACGGTGTAGGCAACCCTGTTTACATTGTAGGCTCATCTACCGGTAAAGACGGTATCCACGGTGCTACCTTTGCTTCGGAAGATATTACCGAAGCATCGTCAGACAAAATCCCTGCTGTACAAGTGGGTGACCCTTTTCAGGAAAAACTATTGTTAGAAGCCTCGTTAGAGGTTATAAAAACTGGTGCCGTTATTGGCATGCAGGATATGGGTGCGGCAGGTATTACCTGTTCAACCTCAGAAATGTCGGCCAAAGGCGAGCACGGTATGGTTATCTGGTTAGATAAAGTTCCTATGCGCCAGGAAGGCATGGTGCCGTTTGAGATACTATTGTCAGAGAGCCAGGAGCGTATGCTTGTAGTGGTAGAGAAAGGCCGTGAAGACGAAGTACAGGCTGTATTTGATAAATGGGATTTAAACTGCATGCAGATAGGTGAAGTAACAGAAGGCGATCGATTGAAATATTACTTTAAAGGTGAATTGGTAGCCGATGTTCCTGCAGGCGATTTAGTGCTTGGTGGCGGTGCTCCCGTTTACGACCGTGAGTACACCGAGCCTGCGTACTTTGCAGAAACTAAGAAATTTACCATAGATTCTATTACTGAACCTACCGATTTAAAAGAAGTAGCACAGTTTTTAATTACCCGACCTAACATAGCCTCTAAACGCTGGGTTATTGAGCAGTACGATACCATGGTGGGTACACGTAACCAAAGCACCAATGCCCCTTCTGATGCAGGTATTGTTAACGTAAAAGGCACCGAAAAAGCCCTTGCAATGACAGTAGATTGCAACAGCCGTTACGTACACGCCGACCCTGAACAAGGCACTGCTATTGCCGTTGCAGAAGCTGCCCGTAACATTACGTGTAGCGGTGGTTTGCCTATGGGCGTTACCAACTGCTTAAACTTTGGTAACCCTTACAAGCCTGAAGTGTACTGGCAATTTGTAGGTGCTATTAAAGGTATGGGTGCAGCCTGCCGCGAGTTTAACACTCCGGTAACCGGTGGCAACGTTAGCTTCTACAACCAGTCTAATTTTGATGGCGAGATAATCCCTGTGTTCCCAACCCCAACTATTGGTATGCTGGGTGTTATTGATAACAAGGAGCACCGGATGAGCCTTAATTTTAAAGCAGAAGGCCATTCAATTTACTTAGTTGGTAAATCTCGCAACGATATTAACTCTTCGGAATATGTATACTCGTACCACGGCGTTAAATTATCGCCTGCACCCTATATGGATTTAGAAGAGGAGCATGCAGTACAAGACGCCGTACGTGCCCTTATTCATAATGGTATTATAGCCTCAGCTCACGACTGTGCCGATGGTGGTTTGTTCGTAACGCTATTGGAAAGTGCTATGGTAAACGGTATTGGTTTCAGCATTGATTCTGATATGGAAATACGTACCGATGCCTTCCTGTTTGGCGAAGCGCAAAGCCGTGTAGTAGTTACCGTAACTCCAGAGAAAGAAGAAGCTTTAGCTGAATTACTTGCTGCTGCAGGTGTTGAGTTTTCTTTACTAGGAGAAACAGGTGGTACTAATGTAGTTATAGACGACCATAATTTTGGCTCAGTGGCTGAGTTGAAAAATATGTACGATACTGCGATAGAAAAGTACCTTTCGTAGTGAAGAAAAATCAAATAATAGAGCAGGTAGAAATTACCGATATATCGTCTGAAGGACTGGCCATTGGCCGTGTTAACGACATGGTTGTGTTTGTTAAAGGCGCTGTGCCCGGCGATGTGGTTGATGTGGAAATTACCCGCAAAAAATCGAACTACCGCGAGGGGAAAGCCATTGTTTTTCATACCCTGTCAGACAAGCGTACCGAACCTGTTTGTCAGCATTTTGGTAGCTGTGGTGGTTGTAAATGGCAGAACCTAAAGTATAGCGAACAGCTATTCTTTAAGCACAAGCAGGTAGAACAAACCCTGCGCCGTTTGTCTAAAGTAGAGCTACCGGAGATTGAACCTATTTTTGGATCGCCCAACGAATATTTTTACCGCAATAAAATGGACTATGCCTTTGCTAATAAGCAATGGTTAACCCACGAAGAAATGCAGGAGAATATTCCCTTTGCACCTGCATTGGGTTTTCACGTTCCTAAATACTTCGACAGGATACTGGACATTGAAAAATGCTGGTTACAGCCGGATCCGTCGAATGAAATCCGTTTAGCTATAAAGAAGTTTACAACAGAGAACGGCTATACCTATTTTGATGCCCGGCATAAAGAGGGCTTTATGCGTAACCTTCTTATCCGCAATACTACAACAGGTGAAGTAATGGTGATAGTAGTATTCTACTACCGCGATGAGGAGAAGATAGAGGCGCTAATGCAGCACCTTAAAGACTTGTTCCCAAACATTACATCGCTCAACTATATTGTAAACGAAAAAGGCAACGATACCATTTACGACCAGGACATTATTGTCTTTAACGGTTCGCCTTTCATTACTGAACAAATGGGTGATTTGCGCTTTAAAGTTGGCCCAAAATCGTTTTACCAGACTAACCCTATACAAGCACAAAACCTGTACAATGTAACGCTTGAATTTGCCGGGCTTAAAGGCGGCGAAACCGTGTACGACTTATACACAGGTACAGGTACTATTGCCTGCTTCCTAGCACAAACTGCTGCCAAAGTAGTAGGGGTAGAGTATGTGCCAGAAGCGATAGAAGATGCCCACATCAATGCCGATATGAATAACCTTTCTAACACCAGCTTTTATGCAGGTGATATGAAGGATGTATTGAACGATGAGTTTATAGCTGCCAACGGTAAACCCGATGTTATTGTAACCGACCCTCCGCGTGCAGGCATGCACGAAGATGTGGTGAAAAAGATAGTGGAGATTGGAGCAAAGCGTGTTGTATACGTTAGCTGCAACCCTGCTACCCAGGCCCGCGACCTTGCCCTGATGGACGAGAAATACAAGGTAATACGTGTTAAGCCGGTAGATATGTTCCCGCATACGCAACACGTAGAAAATGTCGTGCTATTGGAATTGAAGAATTCATAATTACATTTGCTGTATGACTGCAACTTCTGTATTATCACCCGAACAAATAGAGCAAAAGATTAACCGTATAGCCGTGCAAATATACGAGCGCAACCATACGGCAAAAGAAATTATACTTGCCGGTGTAGTTGGGCAGGGGCTAAAGTTTGCCCAGCGTCTTGCATCAGCAGTTGAAACACTTAGCCCGATAAAAGTTAAGTTGGTTTCAGTTCAGGTTGATAAGCAAAATCCGGTAGGGAAACGTGCTGTGTTAAGCGATGATTCAGTTTTACAAGACGGAGCTTTGGTGTTGGTGGTAGACGATGTACTGAATAGCGGCCGTACCCTTATCCATGCTTTGGAGCCATTTTTGGGCACCCAATTAAAAGCCTTGCAAACCGTAGTGTTAGTTGATAGGAACCATCCGTCATATCCCGTAAAAGCAGATTATGTAGGCCTGTCTATGGCTACTACCATCCAGGAGCATATTGATGTTGTGCTGGACGATGCCAACGAAGGGGTTTACCTTAATTAACCACTAATAGTTTTTTAGTGGCCGCATAACCTTTAGCATCGGCTACTCTTACAAAGTACATTCCCGGGGCATAGCCTGTTAATGCTAATTCAACCTGTGGCTTGTCTTTAATATTAAGGTTTTCAATCAACATTCCGTTGCTATTATATATTGCTAAGGAAACAGCATCGGTCTTTATAATAGCACGCTCGCTTGCCGGGTTAGGGTATAGGTTAATTTCCGGTGCATTTGCCAGTTGTTCATCAACCCCAACAAAAGGCACGGTAACAACGCTTGTTATGGTATCGCTTCCGCAACCGTTGGTTACAAATAAAGTTACTGTATAACTACCTGCTGCGGGGAAGGTATGATTTATAGCATCACCTGTTCCGGTATCTCCATCGCCAAAGTCCCAGTATTCGTCCTGTCCTTCAATCGATGTTGAGGTAAACTCAACCGGTAAGCCTGAACCTACAGTGCTAAAATCTGCTTGTGGTGGATTAAGTGCATACAGTGTGTCGTAAGCCGTAACCTGGCATTGGGTTGTCCAGCCAATAATACTATTGGTAAAGCTTACAGGGATATTACCCGTTGCACCAACATATATAAAGGTGTCTAATGTATGAGGTAATACATTACCCTGTGTATTAAAGTTGAAGCACTGCAATACCTGGTTGTAAAAGGCGCGCTGGTTGTACATACGGTCGTAGGTTACGCCCGGTACTGCTGCGGCAAGGGTGTAGTTTCGGTCGGCACAGGCGCTGTCAAATTCAAAGCTAATCTGCGCGCCTAAATCATACGTAACAATAGGCTCAATATGAAAATCAACATCGGCGGCAAAGCTTATCATTTTGTTCCATGGCCAGCCGTATTTAGCTACTGATAAGAGCTCAAAATCCCCATCGCCATTATTATTGCCATAAATTTTCACAGGCATGGTACTATCAGTTTCCAATGCAACTATATAGCCGTTAAACATGGTTACAGGCTGGCTGAATGTTATGCAATAGCGCATTTGTGCCATATTACCGTTGTGGTACGATGTATCAACTTCAACCGTTCCGCTAACTAACGGCGCACCAAAAGGCAGGGTATCCTGTGGACTGAAATCGTATAAGTGGCCGGTAATTGTTGCCGTGGCTGATGTGTTACCCAACGCCCTGCCGTAAAAACAAAGTCCGCTAACGGTTATGCCTTGCGGGGCTGTATAGTATTGCCCGTAAGATAAAAAGTTGCTTTGGGTAGAAAGCGTATATTCGCTGTTTCCACTGGCTTTGGCTTGTGTATAACGTAAAGTATCGGGCCCGCAACCGTTATAAAATGGTTGTGCCGATAGTTTGAAAACAAATAAAAATGCAATACAACAAAGGGTATAAAAGCGCATGGACGTATTTTTGCTCAATTTTATAAAATAATACGATGGCAGAAGCCGAATGGGCAGCTTTTTTATTATCACTGGTGTATGTAGTTTTAAACGCACGCCAAAATATCTGGTGCTGGCCCATAGGTGCAGCCTCTGTTATTGTGTATGCGTGGGTGTTTTACACATCAAAACTTTATGCCGACTCAGGCCTGCAGATTATATACTTCCTGTTTAGTTTGTATGGTTGGATTAGCTGGAAGAACATTCATAACGCAGAACACAAACCTATAATGCGGATAAACGGGCAAACTATATTGTACAGCGCACTTATAACAGCGGCTATGTTTGGGGTTATATATTATATACTTGTAACCTATACCGATGGTAACATACCATTGTGGGATTCGTTAGCTGCATCGCTAAGCCTTACCGCTACTTATTTAAGCGCCCGCAAATACATAATCAATTGGCCCTTGTGGATTTTGACTAACACAATGTATGTTGCTATCTATCTATATAAAGACTTACAGCTTACGGCTATATTATCAGTATTAATGACAGTGTTAGCTGCTTACGGCTGGTGGCAGTGGAGGAGGGATTTGAATACTACAGTTACTCAATAACCACCTTGCCTGTTACATACCCCGCATCGGTCTGCACCTTATATATATAAATACCCGAAGGTTGTGTGCCTATGTTTAAGTTGTAGGTAGTACTTCCTTCAACAAGTACTTCGCCGTATATTAATTGCCCGTTAAAATTATAGAGTTCAATAATGCTACTTTTAGTTAACGGGGTAGAAAAACTAATTGTCAGGTTATTGGCTGTTGGATTAGGATAGAGGCTAACTGTAGGTTGTGCTGTAGTTTCATTAACTCCGGTGCCGCTGCACTCCAATGTGCTAACGCGGGCCCATAACTCATTGTCAAAGTTTGATACGGCAAATAAGCTAAGTTCTGCACTATTTCCCATACGCACTACCACCATATTTTCCGACGGCACTACATATATCTTCTGGTCGTTTTTGCCAAGGGCAGCATACATATCTGCCGGGGCATTGGGTACAATCTCTCCTTGAAAAACAAGCGATGTACCGGGAAGCATATTGCTGCTCTTTCCATTTAACCACCACAAATACCCGTACGATTCGTTATACGCTTGCGATGTATTAATCATTGCATTATAGTAATTGGTATCGTGCATTAATGTGTCGCTATTCCAAATGCCCTTGCCCAGCATAAGCAAGCCAAAGCGTGCAGCATCGCGTGTGCGGCTGTAAAAAACATCTTGCACCCATATGCCACTGCTCATTCCTATGCGTGTTTTAACTCTACTATTTGTATAGCTATTATAATTAATACCTGTTGCGCTTTCTATTACGTTGTTAATTAACCGGTATGGTGCATTATAATAGTACCAAAAGCTACCTGCATCGCCCAAATAGTTCAAGCATGTGGGGTCTGTACAGTCATTGTCAACAACATCATAATCAAGTCCCGATGTCATGGTTAACTGGTGCCATACTTTAATAAGGCCCTCCTGTTCTGGCGTTTCATTAGTCCACCCTATGCCTAA
>JBIPNX010000513.1:0-2621 GCA_044378145.1 Flavobacteriales bacterium
TAGGCGATAAAGTGAAGCGGGGCGATGTGATAGGATACGTGGGAAGCACCGGAACCAGCACCGCACCTCACCTTCATTACGAAGTGATCAAGAATGGGGAAAAGGTCAATCCGATGAATTACTTCTTCAACGACCTCACGCCCGAGGAGTATGCCAAAGTGTTGGAGCTATCTTCGCAATCAAATCAATCTTTCGACTGATAAAGGCCATGAGCATAATCGAGGACAAGCCCATTCAGAAACTGTATTACACCATTGGCGAAGTGGCCAAGATGTTCAATGTCAATAGTTCGCTTATCCGGTTCTGGGACAAGGAATTCGACATTCTGAAACCGAAGAAGAACGCCAAGGGAAACCGCATGTTCACACAGAAGGACGTGGATAACCTGAAGATCATCTTCCACTTGGTGAAAGAGCGCGGATTCACCCTTGAAGGTGCCAAGAAAAAGCTTCGCGAGAACAAAGAGGA
This sequence comes from Flavobacteriales bacterium, assembly GCA_044378145.1. Classification (GTDB taxonomy): domain Bacteria; phylum Bacteroidota; class Bacteroidia; order CAMBQF01; family CAMBQF01; genus CAMBQF01. The sequence continues at coordinate 469 of JBIPNX010000513.1, forward strand.
CAGCATTCCGACCCAAGAGATCGTTGCCCGCCTGAAAGAGATACGCGGTTTTCTTGTCGAACTGAGAGAGAATCTTTGAGCTTTAGAGAGTCGCTGGAGTTCGGTTTCCGATGGCTTTGGTAAGAAGGGTCATTTGTCGTTAGCGGCCATCTGAGGCAACAAAAGCAAACCCATGCAAGACGAATTCATCAGCAAACTGATACCCGCAACCGTGCTGCTTGTGCTTGGGGTGCTGGAGGCACTGGGCGGTCTCTACTTCAACGATAGGCGCACCCGAAACGACTTCACCATAGAACTGGTGAGCCTCGTTACCTTGCCCACGCTTATCCAGCCGGGCATTTTCCTCTTGGTGGTGTTCGGCATGTCGGCCCTGTTTCCGCAGTGGGAAAACCTCTTCATCGCAAGCGGGTTCTGGTGGCACATACTCGCTTTCCTTCTGTTGGACGACCTTACGCAGTATTTCTGGCACAGACTGTCGCACGTCAACCGCACCATGTGGAAGCTGCACCGACCGCATCATGTGGTGGAAGAGATGGGCGTGCTGGTAACCTACCGCAATGCAGTGCTTTACTACGCCCTCATGCCGGGCATTTGGTTCTCGGCCATGCTGGTGTATCTGGGCATGGGCTATGCCTATCTGTTCTACATACCCGTAAAGCTCACCGTGATCCTACTTGCCCACAGCGAAACCAAGTGGGACCGATTCCTCTACCGCTACCCTGTGCTCCACCCCTTGGCGTGGGTGGTCGAAAGGATCATCTCAACCCCAAGCACCCACTATGCCCACCATGGGCTTACGGCCGATGACGGTATCTCGCACCCCAATGGCAACTATGGCAACCTGCTTTTCTTGTGGGATGTGCTGTTCGACACGGCCAAGATCACACGCAGATACCCGGAACGCTTCGGGGCGTGGAACCAAGTAAAGGAGCCGTGGTATGTGCAGCTTCTGTTCCCCATCATCCGCTCGCGCGATGAGCGGAGCGAACTGCATTCCATCCGCACCAAGAACGACTACGACCCCTCGGTCGATTTCAAGGAGTTCGAACGCTGAACGCTGTTGTGATTTGCTTTCCGATCATTTATTTTGAAATTCACGTCATCTGAAAAACCCTTGACCATGGCCTACGATAGCGAAGAACAAAAGAAACTAGCCCAAAGCATTGCTGAAAAGACGGAGAGGGCGCGCGAACTATTTAAGGATGAAGCAACGCGCGCGCAATTCTTAGCGGCATTGGACCAAGTGAATGAGACGCTGAAGATGCTTCAGGAAAAGCAAAAGTATGAGGAGCTTTCGGTGGAGGAAGTGGCCTTGCTGGAACAGATGGCGAATGTGTTACACAAAGCGTTGCCAGCACTGAACGATGCGAAGCTGCTGCTGGGTAACAGTATCATGGTGGCAGCCACCACGCAGTTCTATCACGTGAAGAAGTTGGCGGAAGAGGGCAACGAGGAGGCCAAGCGGCAGTACGAGAAGTTGTTGCCGCTTTTCAAGAATGCGATGGACCCGAGGTCTGATGGAAATCAGCACCTGAACTGAGGTTTCCCCGTCCGCGCAACAGTTCCGAATTCCGCCCCTCACCAATCCCAACGTTCCCCAATTTTGGGTATTGCTACTTTGTTCGGTAGGCTGTAAATTCGTTTCAATGTTCCACCAACCCACGTGCCTACCCCTCAGCTACCGGAAGAGCAAGCCCCGCTTGTTGAGCTTGCAGCGGGCTTAGAGCACCTGGATCCCAACGACCTGAAGAAGATAACCCAGGAAATGGCACGGGTGGTGGAGGCCCGCGCCATGGACCAAAGCATGGATCAAATTGCCGACCGCGAAAACGTGACGGTCAACACCTTGAACAAACGGCTCAATCGGGTGCACAGACTGCTGAGGGTGCAATCCACCACGGCTGCCTATCGGCTGCTGTTGCTCGCGGGTATATTAATACTGAAATAGGGTTTCTGGTACTGTACGGGGCTTACCAATTTTGGTAGTTTTTTCTTTGCCAAAAGCTCAAGAGATTTGGTCTGAACAATGCAACAGGCCATGAGCATTTCGCAACGCCCTATCAATAGCATCCGTGTAACTGCCTTATTATCAATGAATAAGGATCTGATGCTGGCCGATGCTCCGTTGCATGGCAATGGGCAAGGGGCATTTT
>JBIPNX010000432.1:0-2618 GCA_044378145.1 Flavobacteriales bacterium
AATATACCCTTAACAACATTCCGGATATTGAAGTTGAGTACCTTCCTGAAAGTGATTCAAATACTTTCTATTTAAAAGAGGTATACTTAGTGAGCAATAAAAACTATTGCGACCATAATGATGTTGCTATTACAAATCAGATACGTGAGCACTTTACTGCTCCCATAAAGAAGAAGTTCAACATTTCGGGTGCACCTAAACGCAAAATAATATCTGTACGTAAAAACGTAGGCACGCGCAACATTGCAAACATGCAGCAGGTACTTGAATATTTGCAGCCATTGGGGTATGAAGCTATCGATTTTGATGCTTACGAGCCTGAAGAACAAATAAAGATAATGTGCGAAACACACGTTTTCCTTTCTGTTCATGGCGCAGGACTTACCAATATGCTATTTATGCCGGCAGGCGGGCATGTACTGGAAATGCACAGGGAACTTCGAAAAAATGAAAACCAGGGTGTACACAGTAAAATATATTGGAAACAAGCTTCGGCACTTGGCATTAATTATTCATTCCTGTTATGTAAACCCGAAGACGCCTCAACACATTATTACGAAGGCAACATATTAGTGGATATGGGTGAACTGAAAGAAGCCATTTCCTTTATTGAGCAATACGGTTAATTATACTTACGCTCAACCCCGTCTTTGTTAAACAATTTGCCGCAATCAAAGCAGCGGTATATCCAACTACTTGTAGGTACGGGAATACCAATTAGCAAATACCACAAAACCATAAACCTGCGTGAGCGTTCGCGGCGTATATCATCTGAGTTACAGAAGGGGCAGTGGGTAGGCTCTTCCATTATTTTTGCAGCTGGATTTCTACCTGATTATTATACAAAACAACCTTGTCATTCATTTCATCAAAATTAACAGTATAAACACCATTAAAAATATTCCCAAGCCCTTCGCATTTTTCAATTAATACAGAGTTTTCATCATTAATAGAATACATTCCTACAATTGAAGGAGAATTCAAGCCGGGAATAGAAACCTGGTCATTATTATAAAAAAACATCATTTCAGGACTGCTTCCGTCCGGATAGGTAATTTCAATAGCACCCATGGTATTTAATTTCAGCTCTCTGCCATCTTTATAAATAGCATTAACATACCAATCGGAGCCAATTAAATCATACGCATCTTTTTGTATAGAATTATACCACCAAACAACAGATATTATAACAGTGGTTATGATTAAGAATACAATAGCTACAGCCTTATACTTTTTAAATGATATATCGTTTAAACTATAAAACCATTCTCTTATAGAGTCTAGCAATGGGAGGTTTAATGGCTCGGTTTCTTCAATAATATATCCAGCCTCTGTCAGTATATCGTTCGCTCTTGGCGCATCGGCAGTTGCTACCATTACGTCTAACCCACCCGTTGCATTAGAGTACAGCGGATTCATTTGCAACATATTCTCGTTTTTAATATAGAATATTATGCCCTCCGACTCGAGCAGGGGTTTAGCAATGTATAAATCCTGTAAGCTGTTTAGTGTTGTTACGTATACAAAGTCGGGCATGTGCTAATATAGGAAATTAGCTGTATTACAACTTAGTAACCGTACCGTGGTAGTCTTTACCGTCTGGCGTGTTTAGTATGTAATAGTACACCCCATCGCTGTGTTTGTCGCCTGTCCAGTCGTTCTTATAGTCTTTGCTTTCGTACACTTTAGTACCCCAGCGGTTGTAAACTATCAGGTGCGAATTTGGGGCAAGGTTTTCTATCACAAACGTATCGTTTAGCCCGTCTATTTTGCTTGGGGTAAATACATTGGGTATTACAATTGGCAACGTTGGTAGTGGAATAACACTATCAGGGCACTCAGTAACAATTATATCGTCAATATAATAATAGGCCCCATACCCCTCGGGCGACTGGTTTGGTGGGTTTGCCGTCCATGTTATAGAACCCTGGGTATCATCGTAAAAATTGCCGACAATAATGTATTGGTAAGCGCTATCGGCAGTAAATAACCCACCAATCATTGTCCATGCACTGGTATCGCTTATAACATCGGTTTCCAGTATTTGGGGGGTAATGGGTATGTTCTCAATATAAAATTCAGACATGGGTGAAGTACGCAGCAATATGCCTAAACCATTGCATGCCATAGAGGTTAAATCAGCCGGAGATGCAAAAAACTCAACACAATACTGTGTGCCCACTACCAAAGGGGCTGAAAATTCCATCTGGATATACTCGCGGTACAGGTAGCTGATATCTGGGTCCATTTTACTCCAAATGCCCGTATAGCCATTGCCGCTGTGGGCTTGCTGGTAGCCAAACACATTGCTTGGCACATCAACAACGTTGCCTTGTGTGGCACATGAGTTTAAATAATCGGGAGTTGAACCTGTAGGGGAGTTACAAGCATCGGCATCGGCCAAGTTGCTGTAAAACGACGGGCAGTTACTAAAGCCTTCAAAATCATAATTCAAAACTAAGCTTTGCGAAAAAGCCACACTTGGAATAAACAACAGCAGGTAAATAAGTCGCTTCATATTAGTAAATATAATGTATCTCTTTTATAATAACTGCATTCTAACACAATTGGTATAACCTGCAGGTATTTAATTACAGCTTGGTTATGGTGCCTTTATA
>JBIPNX010000480.1:0-2614 GCA_044378145.1 Flavobacteriales bacterium
GTACACGCCCGATCAAGGTTTTGTGGGAGAAGATGAGTTCGTTTATACCGTTTGTGACGATGGATCGCCATCATTGTGTGATCAGGCAACGGTTTTCATTGAGGTCATCGAGATCACCACGGGGAACAATCCTCCGATTGCCAATGCCGATGATGCGCAAACCATTGTTAATGTGCCTGTTTCAGGAAACGTGCTCGTGAATGATGATGACCCAGATGGTGACAACATCATTCTCAATACTACACCTATCTCCGGTCCTTCGAATGGTAGTGTTATCATGCAACCCAATGGTTCGTTCACCTATACTCCGGGTTCAGGATTCATAGGCACCGACACCTTTATATATAGTATATGTGATGATGGTTCTCCGGTATTGTGCGATGAGACAGTTGTAACCATCAATGTTCTTCCAGATGATGGACCGGACAACGATCCTCCGTTTGCTGGCGATGATGCCGCTTTGACGCCACAAGAGGTGCCTGTTTCTGGCAACCTATTGGTAAACGATTTCGACCCGAACGGTGACAATATAATTCTAAATACTACCCAGTTATCAGGCCCTGCGAATGGATCGGTGGTCATCAGTTCCAATGGCGATTATACTTACACACCCGATGCAGGTTTTGTCGGACCTGATCAATTCGTGTATGAAATATGTGACGATGGAGCACCAAGCCTGTGCGCTCAGGCCACTTGCTACATCACGGTTTTTCCTGACAATAACCCACCCGTTGCGACAGATGACATGAATTCGACTCTGGTCGGAGTGCCTGTCTCTGGAAACGTGACGACCAACGATTGGGACCCGGATGGAGACAACCTTACGGTAACCACAACCCCTTTGGCCGGACCAACTAATGGATCGGTGACACTAAGCTCGAATGGTTCTTACACGTATACACCGGATCCAGGGTTCAGTGGTGAGGATTCTTTCACGTACGTGACCTGCGACAACGGGGTGCCAAGCCTTTGCGATACGGCTGAAGTTTCAATCGAGGTCATTCCTATAAGCACTGCGAACGAACCTCCTGTTGCACAGGATGACGCAGCTCAAACTCAAGTGGATGTGCCCGTAACTGGTAACGTACTTGGAAATGATGACGATCCTGATGGAGACAACATCATTCTGAACCTGACTCCTTTGAGCGGACCGAACAATGGAACCGTTTCCTTGCTGGGTGACGGAACGTTCACTTACAGCCCAGACGCTGGTTTCCAAGGAACGGACGTGTTTACCTATAGTATATGTGACGACCAGATCCCAAGTCTTTGCGACACGGCAGAGGTGACGATCAATGTCATTCCTGATTACAACGGACCGGACAACGATCCTCCATTCGCTGGAGATGATGGCGCCCTTACGCCACAGAACGTTCCCGTTTCGGGTCAACTTCTGACCAACGATTATGATGTGAATGGCGATAATATCATTATTAACACAAGTCAGATCTCTGGTCCTTCTAACGGAACCGTTGTCATCAATTCGAACGGAACTTACACCTATACTCCAGACAATGGCTATACTGGCCCTGACCAGTTCGTGTACGAGATATGCGATGACGGAGTGCCAAGCCTTTGTGCGCAGGCCACATGCTATATCACAGTATATGCAGACAACAATCCACCGGTGGCGGTCAACGATTTCAACAATACATTGATCGATACACCAGTGTCTGGAAGCGTGATAACCAACGATACAGATCCTGACGGTGATCAGCTCACCGTCAGTCCAATTGTGGTGAGTGGACCTTCGAATGGAGCGCTTTCGTTGCTTCCTAACGGAAACTACACATATACACCGAACCCCGGATTTACTGGCGAGGACACGTTTGTTTATTCAGTTTGCGATAATGGAATTCCACAGTTGTGCGATAATGCAGTTGTTACCATCTCGGTCATTCCTGTGACCGGGAATAACGACCCGCCAGTTGCCAATCCGGATGCATATGTCACTCAAGTAGGGGTTTCTGTCAATGGAAACATTCTTGTGAATGATGACGATCCTGATAGCGACAACATTATTCTGAACACCAACCCTCTGACCGGACCTTCTAATGGATCGGTGACTGTTGCGCTGAACGGCAATATCGTCTATACTCCGGACCCAGGATTCATCGGAGAAGACTCCTTCACGTATCAAATATGTGATGATGGATCGCCTGTTCTTTGCGATGAGACCACGGTGACGATCATCGTTCTTCCTGATTATAACGGTCCTGACAACGATCCTCCATTTGCAGGAGACGATGCTGCCTTAACACCGATGAACGTTGCGGTCTCAGGACTACATTTGACCAATGATTTTGATCCGAATGGAGACAATATCATCATCAACACAAACGTAGTTTCAGGGCCATCGAATGGAACGGTCACTATCAATTCAAACGGCACGTACACCTACACACCTTCGAATGGATATGTAGGTCCTGATCATTTCGTTTATCAGATATGTGATGACGGTACACCAAGTCTTTGTGCCGAGGCCACCTGCTACATCACGGTTTTCCCTGGCCCAGAAATTTCTTCAACCACAGTTTCCCCATTGTGTAATGGACAGAGCAATGGATCCATCGATATTACCGTTACGAACGCAACGGCCCCGCTTATTTACAGT
>JBIPNX010000045.1:0-9550 GCA_044378145.1 Flavobacteriales bacterium
GATTGGTTTACAGGTGGAAACTGGTGTTTAGGCGGAGCTATACCTACATCTACGACTGATGTATTTATACCTAACGCTGGCATAACTACTTACGACCCTAACATTAATAATACAGGTGCTGTTACACGCAGTATTAATATAGAAAGCAGCGGTGTGCTTAGTATAACAGGCAACCGTAACCTTGATGTTTGGGGCGATTGGAACAATAGTGGTACATTTAACTACAATGCTAGTACGGTTACTTTTAAAGGTACCGGCAATAATAGTTTAACAGGCTTTACCGACCCTCAGGAGTTTAATAATCTGAAAATTGATAAAGGCACTAATACTACGCCATTATTAACTGTAGATGTAAATACTACCGTTTACAACACCCTGCAACCAACTAATGGTTTGCTTAGAATTTCGGGCGGAGACTTTACTTTGTCAAACAACACAACCATTGCTTCTACAGCAGGTGTTGAGGTTGCGGGTGGCAATTTAATTGCCGGTTCATTAGACTTTACAAACAATGGCTTATTCAGCGTATCTAACGGCAATGCTGATGTTTATCAATTAATGAATAACTCAGGTTCAACGTATACTACTACAGGCGGTATTACTACTATAAATAATAATGTGGTAAACACAGCCGCAACAATTACAGCAACCGGTGGTTCAATAACGGTTTCTAACAACTTTAATAATTCAAATGCTACCAGTGCTACATTTAATGGTTCAACTATTGCGGTGGTAAATAACTTTACAGCTAATGGTGGTACTGTTATTAATGCAAACAGTGCAACCGTATCTGTTGGTGGTAATTATACTAATAACTCATCAACTTTAAACTTAGGTGGTGCTATTGTTACCTTAGGTGGCAGCATGGTTAATATACCGGGTATGGTAAACCAAACAGGTGGTGCAATAACCTTTAACACCACAGGCGGCAGCTACAACAGTAATGCGGTATTAAACTTTGACGGTGGCAGTAACCTGAACATAAGCAGCGGCACAATGTATTTTGAGCGCGCTAACGGTGGCACAGGTAACGATTTGGTAATATTATCGGGAGCTGGTACAAAAACCATAACCGGTGGTACATTCCAGTTTGGCAGTGCTTCAACTCCTGCAAGCCAAGTGTTTAAAGTAAACAACAGTGTTGTAGACTTTAACAACTTTACTATTAACAGCACCAATACGCCAACAGTACAATTGTTGGCTAATGCTGCAACACGCAGCAGCGGTGTGCTAACTGTAAATGGTGTGCTAGACCTTAACCAGTTTACCTTTACTGTTAAAAACAGCGCCACAAGTGCTGTAACAGGCAGTGGCTACGTATTAAGCGAGGCTACTAATGGCAACTCTAAACTAGCTTGGAACATTGGTAACAGCACAGGTTCTTATGTGTTCCCATTTGGTAATTCAGCAGGAACACTTATACCATTTACATTTAATGTAACAACTGCAGGGGTTCAAAGTGGTGCAGGTAACGTTACGGTAAGTACGTACCCAACTGCAGATGATAATACACCGTGGTTACCGGGCGTAGGCCATATGAACTTTGATCAAGGCCCAGGCAACGGTACAGATGCAACACTAGACCGTGGGTGGATTATTGATGCCAATAACTATACTACCAAACCGGTATCTGACATGACGTTTACATATGCCGACGGCGACTTAACAGGTAATGGCCTTATTACTGAAGCCAACCTTAAAGCACAGCGTTGGAACGCAACAGGTGGTCCATTAAGCTCTGGTGGATGGGATTTGCCTGGTGAATATGGTATTGTAAACACTGCTAATGCAGGAGCAAATACAGTAACAGCTTCGGGTGTTTCTCGCTACTCGCCTTGGGTACTGCACGATGGTACTAGCGGAAGCAATAGCCCGCTACCAATTGAACTTGTTGACTTTAAAGCAGCTTGTTTAAATGATGTGGTTACTATTAACTGGACAACAGCATCGGAGGTAAACAACGATTACTTTACTATCCAACGCTCTGATAACTTAAGCAGCTATACCAATGTTGCTGTGGTTGAGGGTGCCGGTAACAGCAATACTTACCGCAACTACACCGCTAAAGATATGTACCCAATTTCAGGTACATCATACTACCGCTTAATGCAAACTGACTATAACGGCCAGTACGAAGTATTTAACCCGGTAGCTTTAATGTGTGTAACTAAAGAAGCTGATGTTATTAGCGTGTTCCCTAACCCTGCTAACGACAAGTTGAATGTTGCCATGAGCTTAACTGCTGCCGACCGTGGACGTATATTAATATACAACCACTTTGGCCAGTTGGTAGAATCGTTGTTTGTTGAACCTAAAGCAGGCTTTAACAACTACAGCTTTGATTTAACCAACTTGGTGCAAGGCCAGTACATGGTTAGCTTTATGATGGAAGGCAAAGTACTTCCGGCTCAAAAAGTAATTATAGCCAGGTAATAAGAATATTAAGCATCAAATAAAAAGGGGCGATAACTATGTTATCGCCCCTTTTATTTTATAGTATTAAGAAAACTACTTAGCCATTAATGCCTCAATCTCTTCTACCTCAATAGGTATGTTAGCCATTAAATCTACAGGGCCATCAGTAGTAATAAGAATGTTGTTCTCTATACGTATGCCCAGCCCTTCTTCAGGAATGTAAATACCAGGCTCGCAAGAGAAACAATTGCCTGCACGGAAAGGCGCGTTATAATCGCCTACATCATGCACATCAATACCTAAAAAGTGCGATGTGCCGTGCATAAAGTACTTCTTATATAATGGTGCGGCAGGGTCTTGCTTAGCAACCTCATCGGCTTTTAAAAGGCCAAGGCCAATTAACTCCTGTTCCATTATGGCACCAACGGCTTTGTTATACTCGGTAAATGTGTTGCCTACCACAAGCATAGCAGTAGCCTGCTTCATAACCCTAAGTACAGCGTTGTATACATCTTTCTGGCGTGGGCTGAATTTGCCATTTACGGGTACGCAACGGGTTAGATCTGATATATAGTTTCCATACTCAGAGCCAAAATCCATAAGTATTAGCTCCCCATCAGCGCATGGGCCGTTGTTGGCTATATAATGTAGCACACAGGCATTTTTACCCGATGCTATAATTGGAGTGTAGGCATGGCCCTGTGCACGGTTGCGGATAAACTCGTGTATTATCTCGGCTTCAATCTCATATTCGGCAACACCGGGCTTTATAAAGCCTAATACGCGCCTAAAGGCTTTCTCTGTAATATCTATAGCCTGCTGCATAACAGCAACCTCGGGCTGGCTTTTAACCTCGCGCAGGTGGGTAAGTAACGGGGCAGCCCTTTCGTATTTATGCAAAGGGTAGCGGCTGCGCATATCAGCCAGTAACCTTAAATCACGGTATTGCACATCGCTTGCATAGCGTGGGTTCTCGTTACTATTATAATATATAGTATCGGCAGCCAGCATTAAGCGGGCAATGGCTGTATAAAACTCATCGTACCAGAAAATGGTTTGTATACCTGATTGAGCACGGGCTTCTTCTTTAGTATACTTATGGCCTTCCCACACAGCAATATGCTCGTTTGTACGGCGTATAAATAGTATCTCGCGTTGTTCGGGGGTAGGTGCATCAGGAAACAAAAACAAGGCAGTATCTTCCTGGTCTATACCTGTCAGGTAAAATAGGTCAGAGTTTTGGCGGAACACAAAATTTTGGTCGGCGCTGCGCGGCATCTCATCGTTACTATTAATAATAGCGACAGATTTTTTGGCCAGCATAGCGGCAAAACGCTTTCGGTTTTCTATAAATAAACCCGAATCAATAGTATTATATCTAATATTCATATCAAAAAATGCTTTTTACAAAGGTATTTTATTAAGGTATTTAATGCTAATTTTTGTTCACTTGCCCTAATAGCACCCCAATGCTTACACATTAGCATGTAGCGAATGGCATTTTTTTACAGCCCTTGATGCAAAAAAACATTTTTCTTACTGCCGAAAAACAAACCCCGAAAAAAAATATTTTAGTCTAAAAGGTTGAATAGCAAAGGATTTTTGATTTTTTGATTGAGCATTAATTTAAAAAATCTTACGAAGGTACAGATGCCGCCACACTTTGAAAACCTAAGAACTTAGGCTGTTGTAGTTTTGGAATGTCAATCAATTTAACATTAACCCTTAACCCAAATTATTATGAAAACAAAATTTATTACGTTAGTTGCAGTAGCATTGTTCGGTTTATTTTTAACTAATACAGCTAATGCTCAAATTTCAAGCGGTGGTAACGGAATCCAGTTTCCTACAAAACAGTTTACCATTAAAGCTTATCCAAATCCGGCTATTGACGAGCTTAACATTGAGCTTAACATGCCTAAAGAATTGTACAGCGACGTTATTGTTGAGATTATGACTCCTCAAGGCCAAAAAGTGTATCAGTTTTCTTGCAGCGATTGCGTAGATAAATCTATACACGTAGTAAATGTTAAAGATTATGCTCCGGGTATGTACCATGTTAGGGTATCTTACCAAAATACTGTAAGGGCAACAAAATTTATAAAAATTAGCTAGTAGCACAACTAGTACCGAAGAAGCTGCCGGCACCCAATTCCGGCAGCTTTTTTTTAGCTCTTTGAAAAATTATTGTTGAATTTAATCCTACAGTTATGAACGCGGCCCAACTAGTAAGGTGCGCTACAATAGTAGCAGCGCTGATGTTTGCGGCCGGTAGTTTAAACGCGCAGAGTCCTACAGCGCGGTTTGTTCCCGACAAGGGGGTAACTACTACCGACAACGCATTGTTTCATTTTAAAAACGTATCTGAAGGAGCAGTTAAGTATTGCTGGATTACAGGCGATGGCGTAGTGGTAGATAATACCAACGACCTAAGCTGGGAGTTTAGCGATATGGGTTTTTACCGTGTTGGTTTAATAGCCTATGGCGAATCTAAAGCCGATACAACCTATATGCAGGTAGCTGTATTGCGCGGAGAGAATAACGGCAACGTTATTTTTGATGCCACAGCAAACCAGCCTATACCTAGCCTTTCGTATACCGAAGAAAAGTAATTACGCTTAATTGAGTATATACATAAGAAAAGGCCGCTAATGTTGGGCGGCCTTTTCTTATTATAGCAAAACCAGTTTGCTTATTTAATAGGTTTTCCACCCGGCTTGTCCACCCTTTTCCAGGTATCGGTACGGCCAATAAGGCTAATGCCAACAAAACCGCGCACTTCAAGCGTGTTGTTATTTATCATGTTGATTTTACACTTATAGTCTTCGCCTTTTTTAGGGTCGTAAATTAAGCCTTCTTCCCATTTTTTATCGCCACTATAAGTAAAATCGCGTAATACACGGTAGCCTAAAATAGGGGTAGTGTGCATTGCTGCGTTAGGGTTTTTCTTATCAACTTTAGGTTTGCCGGTTTCTTTATCAATAGGTTCTTTAAGCCATACAATTTTACCGTAGTACTTGCTGCCTATTTTTTCAATTTTAATATGGCCGGTTCCTTCTCCGTTTTGCCATACCCCTAAAAGTGCGTCAGCTTCGCCCTGGGCGTTAAGTTGTGCACCTGCAATAATGATGGCAAAAAATGCCAAAGCTAATTTCTTAATCATGCCGTTTACGATTTTTAAAGTTTCTTGCCGATAAAAATACAATAAGCGTGCCTTAATAAAATATTATGGGCAAAATTTTATTTTCCGGCGGCAACATTTATTTTCGCAAACTGAAAAATGGGAGCCACAAACGAACTACTACACCGCATTGCACTTACCCTTATACCGGGGGTAGGGGATATTACCGCTAAAAAGCTGATTGCCTACTGCGGTGGCGTTACGCCCATATTTACCCAGAAAAAGGCCCACCTGCTGGCTATACCTGATATTGGCCCCGTTCTGGCCAAAGCCATTAAGGAACAGGACGTACTAAAACGTGCCGAAGAAGAGGTTAAGTTTATTTCAAAGAACGACATCACCCCCATATTTTACTTAGACAGCAACTACCCCAAACGCCTGAAAGACTGCGAAGATGGGCCTGTAATGCTATACACGCAAGGCAACATCAACTTCGACAACCAACGGGTGCTTAGTATTATTGGCACCCGCAAAAACACAGACTACGGCAAAAAAATAACCGAGCAGGTGGTTGAACAGCTTGCCCCATTGGGTTGCCTTATTGTTAGCGGCCTGGCCTATGGTATAGACACTATATCGCACCGCGAGGCGTTAAAAAACAACCTGCCAACCGTGGGCGTAGTGGCACATGGGTTAGATATGGTTTACCCTGCCCAAAACCGCAATATGCTGGAGAAAATGAAGGCCAACGGCGGCTGGTGTACCGATTTTATTAGCGGCACCATACCCGATAAGATGAACTTCCCCCGCCGCAACCGTGTTATTGCAGGCCTTGCCGATGCTACCCTGGTAGTTGAAGCGGCCGAAAAAAGCGGAACCCTTATTACTGCCGATCTTGCCCATGGGTACAACCGCGATGTATTTGCTGTGCCGGGCAATATAGGGCAGGAGTTTTCTGCCGGGTGCAACAAGCTGATACGCGAAAACAAAGCCGCCCTGGTTACCGGTGCCGAAGACCTTATTACCATGCTGGGCTGGCAAACCGATGTTAAACATGCAAAGAACGTACAGCCCAAGCTGTTTATAGACCTTAACCCCGAAGAGCAACTGCTGGTTGATGTTCTAAAAGCAGGCCTAACCCCGATTGATGAGATTGGTTTTAAATCGGGCTTGCCACCATCTAAATGCTCATCGCTACTCTTTACGCTTGAATTTAAAGGCGTAGTGCGTGCCCTGCCGGGTAAGGTGTATGAGTTGGTTTAAAACCCTTGCTCCTGCAACTTTCTACCCCCTCCTTTGTTTATTACTTCACCCATTTCAATTGACCATTTACCATTGACAATTGTCCATTGAAAAGGATTATCTTTGCAGCCCTTGAAAAAAAGCATGCCCAAACAGGCTATAGATACATTAGACCCTCGCGATTTTATTATAATTAAAGGCGCCAAGGTGCACAACCTTAAAAACGTTGATGTTGCCATTCCTCGCAATAAAATGGTGGTTATCACCGGCCTTTCGGGTTCGGGTAAATCGTCGTTGGCGTTTGACACCCTGTATGCCGAAGGCCAACGTAGGTATGTAGAAAGCTTAAGCGCCTATGCCCGTCAGTTTTTGGGCCGTATGAACAAGCCTGAGGTAGAGTATATTAAAGGCATTGCACCCGCTATTGCCATTGAGCAAAAAGTAAACACTACCAACCCGCGCTCAACTGTGGGCACATCTACCGAGATTTACGATTACCTGAAGCTGCTGTATGCACGCATTGGCAAAACCATTTCGCCTGTATCGGGCAAAGAGGTAAAGCGCGAAACGGCCGATGATGTAGCGCAATACGTTAACGGATTTGAAAACGGCGCTAAGGTTTTGATACTGTTTGCTGCCCGTTTGCGCGATGCTAAGAACCCCGCACAAACACTTCAACTATTATTGCAGCAGGGCTTTTCGCGTATTTATGCTGAGGGCGAAATCATTCGTATTGATGATGCCATTGCCAAGCCCGAAAAAATTAAAAAGCTAAAAGCGTTGTATGTTATTGCCGACCGTATGGTGGTAAACCACGACGATGAAGATAACTACAGCCGAATTATAGACTCTGCCGAAACCGCTTTTTCTGAAGGCGAAGGAGGTTGCCTTGTGCAGGTAACTGTTGGCGAAGCTAAACCGGTAGAAAAAGAATTTTCTAACCGCTTTGAGGCCGACGGTATAACCTTTGAAGAGCCTAACGTAAACCTGTTTACGTTTAACAACCCTTACGGTGCCTGCAAAACCTGCGAGGGCTTTGGCTCTGTTATTGGCCTTGACCCTGATTTGGTTATCCCCGATAAAAGCCTTTCTATTTACGAGGGTGCCATTGCTCCATGGAAAGGGGAGAAGATGAGTAACTACAAGGACAGGTTTTTAAAAGCTACCCTTAAGTTCGATTTCCCTGTACACCGCCCATACGTTGACCTTACCGAAGAGCAACAGAATTTATTGTGGGAGGGCAACAAGCACTTTACCGGCCTTAACGACTTTTTTAAAGAGCTGGAAGAGCAGGCTTATAAAATTCAATACCGTGTAATGCTGTCGCGCTACCGCGGTAAAACCGGTTGCCCCGATTGCCTTGGCACACGCCTGCGTAAAGATGCGGGCTATGTTAAAGTAGCCAAGCAATCTATACAGCAAATAGTATTGTTGCCGGTAGAGAAATGCCTTGTTCATTTTAAAGCCATAAAACTTAATGAGCATGACCAGACAGTGGGCAAACGCCTGCTGGTTGAAATTATAAACCGCCTGCAGTTTTTATGCGATGTTGGGTTAGGCTACTTAACGCTTAACCGTTTATCGTCTACCCTATCGGGTGGAGAGAGCCAACGCATTAACCTGGCAAAATCGCTGGGCAGCAGTTTGGTGGGCTCTATGTATATTTTAGATGAGCCGAGTATTGGTTTACACCCCCGCGATACTGAGCGCCTTATAGGGGTTCTAAAAACGCTTCGCGATGTTGGCAACACGGTTATTATTGTGGAGCACGACAGGGAGATAATGCTATCGGCCGATGAGCTGATTGATATTGGCCCCGAAGCAGGCACTAAAGGCGGGCAGGTTATCTTCCAGGGTAACCAAAAAGAACTGCAAAAGGCAGATACTATTACCACAAAATATTTAACCGGTGCGCTTACTATTGAGCCTCCGGCAGCACGCCGCAAATGGCGCAACTTTGTATTTGTAAAAGGCGCCCGCGAAAACAACCTGAAAAACATCGACGTAAAATTCCCATTGGGTGTTTTTACCGTTGTTACGGGTGTTAGCGGTTCGGGCAAATCATCGCTGATAAAAAAAGTACTGTACCCGGCGCTTAAAAAGCTGCACGGCGGCTATGGTGAATTAACAGGTAAGTTTGATAAGCTGGAAGGCAACATCAGTTCCCTGTCGGCAGTGGAGTTTGTAGACCAAAACCCGATTGGTAAATCGTCTCGCTCTAACCCCGTTACTTACATAAAAGCCTACGACGATATCCGCGAGCTGTTTGCAAGCCAGCAACTGGCTAAGCAACGTGCGTATAAAACATCAACCTTCTCTTTTAACGTAGAGGGTGGCCGTTGCGAGGTTTGCGAGGGCGATGGTGAAGTAAAAATTGAAATGCAGTTTATGGCCGACATACGTTTAGAGTGCGAAGCCTGCCATGGCAAACGCTTTAAAGATGAGGTGTTGGAAGTAAACTACAACGGCAAAAATATATACGAGGTTTTAGAGCTTACAGTTGACGAAGCAATAGAATTCTTTGGCAGCGCTAAAAAGCTAACCACACCCGAAACCCGTTTGCTGGGCAAGCTAAAATGCCTTGCCGATGTTGGTTTAGGGTATATCCATTTAGGGCAGTCGAGCAGCACACTTTCGGGTGGCGAGGCACAGCGTATTAAGCTGGCATCGTTCCTAACCAAAGGTTCTGCCGCAGGCAATATCCTGTTTATTTTTGATGAGCCTACCACAGGCTTACACTTCCACGATATTAATAAGCTGCTAAAGTCGTTT
>JBIPNX010000500.1:0-2608 GCA_044378145.1 Flavobacteriales bacterium
CACACAGCCAAACACACAGCCAAACAACCGCCAAACAACCGCCAAACAACCGCCAAACAACAGCCAAACACACAGCCAAACACACAGCCAAACAACCGCCAAACACACAGCCAAACACACAGCCAAACACACAGCCAAACAACAGCCAAACACACAGCCAAACAACAGCCAAACAACAGCCAAACAACAGCGACCTGGCGCATAGTCTCATCGCCGAGCCATGTTGTGATGAAGAGGCGCTTGTCCCAGTTGCCTTGCTTGTTTGGGGTGTAGTAGTAGATATTTGAGAAGTACATTTTGAGGGAATGGGGGCGGATTGCCTCCATATCTTCGAGGCCGCGATCGGAGAGGGAGTCTGAGTCGTGGGAGTCGTCCGGGAGGAGCTTAGCGAACTGGAACGGGGAGCAGACCTTGAAGCAGGTGAGCTCGTGGCGGGCCTTGACGAGCTCGTAGGTGTTGAGGTGTGGGTTTGTGCGGTCGTTTTCCCATACCATTGTTCCATCAGTCTCCCTCAGACTCGCAGCTTCCTTTGAGGGTTGCATCGACACTGGAACCGGATCGACGGTGGCATCGACGTCGACCGGGCCCTGGCTGGGGAGCTGTGCGAACTGCGGGGAGAGGACGGACTTCCACTCGCAGAGGGCGGCATCGAAGGCGACGTATCCGAGGACGGTCTTCTCGCGGGTGGCGCACCTGGCGGCGGTGCAGTGGTACTTGATGCGGAAGTGGCCGTCGAGCTTATCGACGAAGAGGAGGCAGTTATTGCTGTCGTGCTGCTCCCCTGGACTGGCGAGGCACTGCCTGACATGCCTGCGCTGATCGCCCTGGATGCGCCAGAGGGAGTTATCGAGGTATGTCTCTCCGGTGAGGACGGTGACGGTATCGCCTGCGGCCTCGAGGAGGGCCTGGAGGACCGGGAGCCTGAAGGGGAGGTCCTGCGTTGCTCCTGCTGGTGCGCTGCCGCCGGCGACCAAGCAGTGACGTTTGGACGTTTGCTGGCGGCGGTGCACGGCCTGCCCTGTTTCGGTGTTGATCTTGACGGTGGGCCCCGAGGGGACGTAGACGGTGCCGTGTGGACGCTGGGGGTTGGAGAGGAAGAAGGGGACGACGGGCTCGATTGCGGGGCCGTACTCGAATGCGAAGTCGTCCGCCGTGGGGTCCCCGCTGATGCGGAGGAGCGGTACGGTGGAGCCGATCTTGCAGCAATGGGGGAGGCGGAACTGCCTGTTGCGGGTGTAGACCTTGGTGTCGATTGCGGGGTCCGGTGTGTAGTTTTCGTCGGAGGCGGTGAAGAGACGGCGCATCTCGCCGTCGTGGTTGTTCTGGAAGACGAGGTTGTCGATTGCGGCGTGGTAGGAGTGCTTCATTTCGGACTCGCCCTTGGGCCTGGAGCCGCAGCAGACGTGGATCTCGGGGGTGATTCCGAATGTGTTTGCGATGCGTGTGCGAACGGCGGCGAGGATGGCTGTGAGGCGGGTGTGCTGGGGGTCCTCGGGTCCGACCCATTCGATGTCGAGGTAGCCCTTGCATGTGGCGTACTGGGGGATGAGCTCATAGCCGCAGCGGTGCTGAAGGGGGACGTCGAGGAGGAGGGCCATGAGTGTGGGGCGGTCGATGCCTGTGTAAAGGCCGAAGATCTTGCCGCCATTGGGCTTATCCCACGTGATGATGAGGTCGTCGTCTGAGGAGGAAGCCTCGAACATGGAGACCTGGTCGTGGTACCATGTGCCGCCCCTGGGGACGTGATAGCGATCCTGGTCGTGGGGGGTGAGGGTGCTGGGCGTGCTCATCTTTTGGGGTGTGTGTTTTGGCGGCCCCTTATATTGGGGCAGGGGGTCGCGCGGCCATTTATAAAAACATTTTATTTAAAAAAAAACTCAAACACAGAGGCGATCTGCGATGACGTGGCGGGTCCAGAGGGAGATGAAGGCCTGGCGCTGGCGGATGGTGTGTGGGTGGACGTCGTCGAAATCCACGCGATTGCGCGCGCAATCGAACTGATGGCGGACCTGGGCCCAGGAAGGGGCTCCGACCTGCGGGCTGTCCGGGTCCTGCTCGTATGCGACCGTCCATTCGAGGGGGCCCGTGTCGCTGCTGTTTGCTCTTTCGAGGGGTTCGGGGACGTAGCAAGCGGGGTCAGGGGGCAGGCAGTCGGTGACGGAGTCAATGTTATAGCTGGGGCGCCTCAGCCGTCTGCCCTTCGCTGGAGTAGGACTTCCGGCAGCGTAGGTCTGGAGGAAGATGAGGGAGAACGAGACGCGGCGCGGGTGGTGCTGCGGGGGTGGAAGGAGAGGGAACCCCGCGGGCATGGAGTGGCGGCGGCTCGGAGAGGGTTCGTTGCAAGCCATCATCGGAGAGCCCCCACCGTATCCGGATTAAATAAACTGCAAACAGCCAGGAAACAGCCAGGCAAACAGCCAGGCAAACAGCCAGGCAAACAGCCAAGCAGACAGGCAAACAGCCAAACAGCCAAGCAGCCAAACAGACAGGCAAACAGCCAAACAGCCAAACAGCCAAACAGCCAAACAACCAGCCAAACAGACAGACAAACAGCCAGGCAAACAGCCAAACAGCCAAGCAGCCAGGCAAACAGCCAAACAGCCAAGCA
>JBIPNX010000433.1:0-2607 GCA_044378145.1 Flavobacteriales bacterium
AGTATTGTCACCGTAATTCCAGCTATAGGTTGCCTGGTTATTTACTACACCATCAAAAGTGCCAACAAATGTTGTGGTTAACGAGTTTGGGCTTGTATTTGCGGTATAACCTGCAAGGCCTGCGCATAAGAAGTTATTATCACAAATAGAAAAATCGGCAATACCAACATCTGTAGTGCCTTGGTTATTCATTAAGTGCGTGTTAGTTGCGCTACCCTGGCAATCTAAAATTTGCACATAGTAGTTGCGGTTAGGGCCAACAGTACTTCCGCCCCATACTACATAGCTATAATAGCCGTTAGCATCGGTAAACGTACTATCTAAAAAGCCCGGTAGGCCATTTTCTGCCGGCTCATAGATATATAGCCTCTTGTTGGCTATACCGTTGTTAGTAGATGAATTGGTTACAGTTCCGTGTATCCAAAAGTCATTGGCAGTAGGCTGGGCGTATAGTCCCAAGGCCAACAATAACAGGGTTAAAAATGAGATTAATTTTTTCATGGCGTGATGTGTTTCTTGTTTCACGTTACAAAGATGCAAACAGATACCGGGTATATATAGCTAAGTTTTTCAAATTCTTACGCGTTCAATAACTAATTATTATATCAATATATGTTTTAATAAATTGATTATTAATTATTTGATATTTGTAATCCGTTTCAAAAAATTCAAACTAAATCACTACAAATAAAAAATGAAAGAGCAGAAAATCCGGTCTTTCATTCTTTAAGTTCTTTAATTGATTGATTATTTATGCATTATGCATTTTGAATTCTGCATTAACAACACCGGGATAAACCTTTAAAGCGGCCTCCAGGCAATCCATAGCAGCGTTCAGGTCGGTTATGTTAAGCACGTAACCAATACGTACCTCGTTTAAGCCTAAGCCCTTAGTAGCATAAAAGCCTGTACATGGAGCCAACATCACGGTGGCGTTGTTGTATTCAAACTCTTCCAGCAACCAGCGGCAGAATGTATCAGAGTTATCAATTGGTAAACGGGCTATGGCATAAAACGCACCCGATGGGTTAGGGCAGTAGGCGCCTTCCATATTATTAATACGCTCAACAACCACATCGCGGCGTTTAACATATTCAGCCACTACGGCATCAAAATAGCTTTTCTCGGTATCAAGGGCAGCCTCTGCAGCAACCTGGCCTAAGCTAGGCGGACTTAAACGTGCCTGGGCAAACTTAAGGGCAGTGCCCATTAACTGCTTGTTGCGGGTAATAAATGCACCAATGCGCGCACCGCACATACTGTATCGTTTAGAAACAGAATCAACTACTACGGCATTATCTTCTAAACCCGGTAGCTGCAGGATAGAGGTAAACTGTGCGCCATCGTAACAAAACTCTTTGTACACCTCATCGGCAAACAAATACAGGTTGTGGCGTTTTACAATATCGGCAAGGGCTTCTAATTCCGCTTTAGAGTATAGGTAGCCGGTAGGATTGCCTGGGTTGCATATAATAATGGCCTTTGTTTTAGGCGTAATAAGCTTTTCAAACTCGCTAACAGGGGGCAGAGCAAAACCACTCTCAATAGTAGCGGTAACGGCTTTAACAACCGCACCTGCTGCACAGGCAAAGCCCATGTAGTTAGCATACAATGGTTCAGGAACAATTACCTCATCGCCCTCGTCAAGGCAGCTCATCAGGCCAAACTGTATAGCCTCAGATCCTCCGGTAGTAACCATTATCTGGGTAAAGTCAACATCAATGCCCCAGCCTTTGTATTGCTCGGCCAGCTTGCGGCGGTAGCTTTCGTTACCAGCGCTGTGGCTGTATTCTATAACTTTTTGGTCGTAGTTGTGTACAGCATCTAAAGCTACTTTTGGGGTTTCAATATCGGGCTGGCCAATATTTAAATGGTACACCTTGCGGCCTTTGCGTTTAGCTTCTTCAGCATACGGTACTAATTTCCTTATCGGCGACTCGGGCATGTTCTGCCCCTTTTTAGAAATGCTTGGCATAAAAATTCAGTTATCCTAATCCGTTGCAAAGGTACAAAAAAGTCCCACCCCTTAAGGGCAGGACTTTCTATAGAAAATTGTTGCTAAAAGTTAACTCAGCCTAAACTACTCTCCCGGAGGTGCGGGTACTGCCGTTGAATCTTTCGGGGCTCCCGGATTATCGCTGTTTGTTACATTTATTTTAATGGCAAGGTCTTTAAGCGGGGTGCGGGCATTGCTGCTAATGGTTAGTTTTTTTACTACCATGCCTACCTTTTTAGTGTCGTAGGTTACAATAATAGAACCCGATTTGCCGGCCTCAATAGGTACTTTAGGCCATTCAACTGTGGTGCAGGCGCATTGTGCCTTTACATCGCTGATAATAAGCGGCGCACGGCCCGAATTGATAAAGGTAAACTCATGTGAAGCAGGGCTGCCATAGCTAATAGTGCCAAAGTCGTACATGTTTTGCACAAACTCAATATCGGCAGTTTTTTGTGCCATAGCGTAAAAAGTAAACAGCAGCATGGCTGCTATTACAGGCAAAATCTTTTTCATAAAGTGTTTTTTGAAAATCTTGGGAGAAATTGATAAGCACAGCGTTGTGCCGCAACAAGGTAACCCTATTAATTGGTTATGCGTGTAATTAGTTT
>JBIPNX010000434.1:0-2605 GCA_044378145.1 Flavobacteriales bacterium
CTGTTGCGTAGGTTACGGCTACTTTTTATCGCGCAGGCTCTGGCGCATTTTTTTGAATAAGTCTGATGCGAATACAAAATCGTTCAGGTTGCTGTTTTCGCTTTCTAAAATAGACTGGCTGTTGCCTGACCATTCCTGCTTGCCCTCGTAGATAAAAATAATGTTCTCGCCCATCTCCATTACCGAGTTCATGTCGTGAGTGTTTACCACCGTTGTAATGCCGTACTCGTGGGTAATTTCGCTAATCAGGTTATCTATTACTATAGATGTTTGAGGGTCGAGGCCCGAGTTTGGCTCATCAAAAAATATGTACTTGGGGTTAAGTGCTATGGCACGGGCAATGGCTACACGCTTTTTCATACCGCCGCTAATCTCTGCCGGGTATAAGTGGTTTACATTATCCAGGTTTACCCGTTTAAGGCAAAAATTAACACGGTCCAGCTTTTCTTCCATACTCATTTTAGAGAACATGGTAAGCGGAAACATAACATTTTCCTGCACCGTTTGCGAATCGAACAAAGCCCCGCCCTGAAACACCATACCTATTTCCTTACGAACCTCTTTACGGTCTTTCTCGGGCATGGCGTGGTAATCGCGCCCATCGTATAACACCTGGCCTTCGTTGGGTTGAAAAAGCCCTACCATGCATTTAAGCAATACAGTTTTACCCGAACCGCTACGCCCAATAACAAGGTTGCATTTACCCGATTCAAACGTAAAGTTAATATCGCTTAAAACTTTGCGCCCTTCAAACTCTTTATGCAGTCCAATTACTTCTATCATGGGCTATATAAGCAATAGTTGGGTTAATACGTAATTCAACATCAATATAACAATACTGCTGTATACAACAGCCCTAGTGCTGCCTGCGCCAACCTCTAAAGCACCACCCGAAACATGGTAGCCATGGTAAGCCGAGATTGATGTAATGGCAAATGCAAAAAACAATGTTTTTATTAAGGAGTAGGTTACATGAAAGGGCATAAATGATTGCTGGATACCCTCTATATAAGCTGCAGGAGTGACAATACCCGATGCGTAAGCCGCTAGCCAACCGCCAAATACCCCCAAAAACATACTAACTATTATTATAAACGGGTTTATAAGTACGGCTGCAATTATTTTAGGCAATACCAAATAGCCTGCGGGGTTTATACCCATAATTTCTAATGCGTCTATCTGCTCTGTAACGCGCATGGTACCAATTTCCGATGCAATGTTAGAACCTACCTTTCCGGCCAAAATAAGGGCTATAATAGTAGGCGAAAATTCCAGTAAGATACTTTCTCGGGTTGCATATCCTACGGTACTCATGGGTATCCACCCGCCCGATAAACTGGCTGCTGTTTGCACGGTAATAACTGCACCCATAAATATCGACATGATAGAAACGATAGGCAAAGAGCCTAAACCAATCTTATCAATCTCGGCAATAGTCTGGCGCAGGTACACCCTTCCCCGTTCGGGCTTGCTAAACACCCGGGTAAGAAATAAAAAATATTTTCCGCAGTGGTAAAGGATATTCATATACAGCGGCTAATATAACATAAAAAGCCGCCGTACTGTTGCGTACGACGGCTCTTTTTTCAATGAAAGTGTTTAAATATTAATTAGCCCTGAATGGGTTAGAATAACGTTGCTCGGTAATAAAGCTATAATCGGTAAGTGTTTCCAAAAATGCTTTTAAGCCTTTCTTCTCAAGCGGGGTAAGGTTTAGCCTGCGGGGTTGTGTTGCAACAGGGTTACCGTTTTCATCAACAATAATAGGCTGTCCGTTAGGGCCAAAGAATGGGTCCACCAATGGGTCGCCAAAAAATCCGCCACCAAAACCATCGCGTAAACGGTAGTCTAGGTCTTTATGGGCCTGTACACCGTGGTCGTAAAAGTCAATAACTTCCTCCAGCGTTTTAAAACGACCATCGTGCATATAAGGCGCTGTAAGCGCAATGTTACGCAACGGTGGTATACGGAAAGAGCCTTCAGGCATATTTGGGTTGATAGCGCCGGTTCCCTTATCAGTATAATTAAGCTCCAGGCCGGTATTGGCTGCATCCCATCCTTCCAGGTTGTTACCTGAGTGGCAGTTAGCACATTGGCCTTTGCCAATAAATATATCAAAACCTATGCGCTCAAAGCCGGTTAGGCCCGATGGTGGAGGTGTCCAGATATTAATGGCAGTGTTACCGGCAAAGTTGGCATTGCTCAGTTGTTCAAAGCGGGTATCTCTTGATGTTAGAATGAAGATAAAATCGCGCAGGGCCGATCCTATACGTTGTACGGTAACGTCAGGTGTACCATAGGCAGCTTGAAATAACTGTGGGTAATAGTCGGTAGCTTGTAGTTTTGCGGGAAGGTTTTCAAGCCTTTCAAATCCCATTTCAATGTGGTTGCTAATTGGCATGGTAACCAACTGCCCTAAAGAGTCGGCGCGGCCATCCCAAAACAGGCTGCCCGAGAAAGATGTAATGTTGTTGATAGGTTGCGAGTTGCGCAATGCATTAACGCCCTTAAAGCCATCGCTAAAAGCTACGTTATCGGCAAAGCCAAATTGCTGTTTGTGGCAGCTACCGCACGATACAGTGTTGTTTAATGACAGTTTATTGTC
>JBIPNX010000046.1:0-9533 GCA_044378145.1 Flavobacteriales bacterium
AAATAGCTGATATATATGAGCATAACGAAAGCCGCAGGCGTTTTATAAGGCAGGCAGCTTTGGGCTCTATAGCATTAACATCGGCATCATCCCTGCTAACGGGCTGCTCTAAAATTGAAGATGATATAGCAGCAGGCAATATTGCAGCAAAAAAAACCAACAACCTTAAAATTGCCATTATTGGCGGTGGCATGGCTGGCCTTAACTGTGCTTACCAATTGGCAAAAGCCGGAATAGGCTCTACTATTTTTGAAGCATCGGACCGCCACGGTGGGCGCATTTACACTGCAAACAATTTGCTGGCGCAAGGCATTACTACCGAGCTGGGTGGCGAGTTTATTGACAGTGGGCACGAAGATATGCTTACCCTGGCCGATGAATTTGGGTTGGAATTGATAGATACACAAGACCCATCGCAAAGCAGCCTTATAAAAGACGCTTACTTTTTTAACGGACAGCATTATACGTTGGCCGATGTTATTGGTGCTTTTGACCCTTTTGCTGCCGCTATACAGGCCGATATTGATAGCATAGGAGATGAAATTGGCTATGCCTTTCCGGGTAATTCTAACGGCTTTGATGCCATGTCTATTGCCGATTATTTTGACTCTAAGGGCATAACAGGCTGGCTTCGCAGTTTGCTTGATGTTGCTTATTTAACAGAGTATGGCTTAGAGGTAAACCAGCAATCGGCTATAAACTTCTTGTTCCTATTCTCTGCCGATACATCGGCCGGAAGCTTTGATGTGTTTGGCGAAAGCGATGAGCGTTACAAAATACGCGGCGGCAATCAAAAACTGGTAGATGCCATAGCCAATGAGGTAGAAGACCAGATAAAATACAACGCCAGGTTACTTCAAATTAAGAAAACAGGCAATACCTATAAAGTTACGGTGCAAGAAGGCAGCCAAACAAAGCAATACAACTACAACATTGTGGTTATAGCCATACCGTTTACCATGCTGCGCAATGTTGATTTGCAAATACCACTATCGGCACAAAAAACTATGGCCATAAACCAGTTGGGCTACGGTACCAATGCTAAGCTTATGGCAGGGTTTACCGACCGCCACTGGGCTACAAACCTGGGTTACCAGGGGTATGTATTTACAGACCAATCCCTGCAACTGGGTTGGGACAGTAGCCAGCTGCAACCCGGTACTGCCGGTGGTTATACCATTTTTACCGGCGGTAATGAGGGGCTTGCCATGGGCAACGGCTCGGCGCAAAGCCAGTTGAACAATTATATGCCGGGTTTAAATGCTATTTTTCCGGGTATACAAAGTAAGTTTAATGGCAATGTATCTCGTTTCCATTGGCCTACACACCCCTTTACCATGGCTAGCTACGCGGCATACCGTGTGGGGCAATGGGAAGCCTTTGCCGGTGCAGAAGGTGAGCAGGAAGAGAACGTATACTTTTGCGGTGAACATACCAGCATAGACTATCAGGGCTATATGAATGGTGCCGCCGAAACAGGCCGGTTTGTAGCCGAGGCTATTGCCGGCACAGCATAAGAGCATCGCAACATTTTAATTGGAATACCCGTGGAATTACCCTGCGGGTATTTTTTTTATTAAAGCCTGCAGCCTAAAATATTTATAGATTTACAGCGTAATAGCAATTATGAAAACTGTATATTTAATAGGATTATTGGCAAGCGCAACATTACTTTTCCAGGCTTGCGACAGGGTAAAAGACACCGCCAAAAATACCGTTAACAAAGCAGGTGATGTAGCAGGCCAGGCCACGGGTGAATTACTGGAAGGCGTTGCCAGCGGGGTTGACAAAGCATTTGAACTGAAGGTGGAGCTTAGCCCTGCGCTGCAAGCTGCCGGGCTAAAAACAGGTAAATGCAAGGTAGAGTCGGATACGCTGCAAAATGGGGCGGTAGATAACGTAGCTGTTGTGTACATAATTTTCGACAAAGACGTAGCCAAAAATGTTACCGCCAAAGCCTATGATATGAAAGGCCAGGAAATGGGACGTAGCCTTATTAAGATTAATGGCAAAGCAGGCAATGCGGGTTACCTGCATATTCCTTTTAATAAAGAAACCGATTTAGACAGCGACAGTAAGGTTACTATTGAGTAAGCTTTACACCAGCTGAAACTTAATGTAGGTAATAGGCATACCCTCTGCTAAAAACAGCCCCTCGTAGTGTGTTCTGATACCTAAAATAGGGTCGTTTTTATTCTCGGGATGGGCGTATAAATCGTTTGTTTTAAACAGCAGTTTGTGCTTGTATTCTGCTATTACCTCCAACGTATATTCGTGCAGCAATTGGCTATCGGTTTTCAGGTGGATAATACCATCGGGCGCAAGTATGTTTTTATACTTTGCTAAAAATTTGGGGGCTGTAAGGCGCTTTTTTTCGCGGCTAAGCTGCGGTTGCGGGTCGGGGAATGTTATCCATATTTCGCTAACCTCGCCGGGAGCAAAAAACTGGTCAATTTTATCAATCATCACCCGTAAAAAACGGATGTTGTCCAAACCCTCTTCTAAAGCCGTTTTAGCCCCTTTCCAAATGCGGTTTCCCTTACGATCTACACCAATAAAATTTTTATCAGGATATTGCCTTCCAAGGCCCACTGTATACTCGCCTTTTCCGCAACCCAATTCTAACACAATGGGGTTGTTATTTTTAAATATTTCGGCACCCCATTTACCCTTCAATTCCGAAGTGTCAAACCAGTTTTCAAGCTTAGGCTGTATAGTGTTTGCAAAGGTGTCTAATTGAGCAAACCGCTCCAGTTTATTCTGTCCCACAGTAAAATTTTTGCGCTAAAATAGAGCATGTTAAAAGAACAACTGCCCAATTGTTGAAAATAAGTGTTGTTTATTGTTGGTACAAAGGACAATAATTTCTTAACTTGCACAAACCATCTAATTTAAAGTGCCTATTATACACTTATACATCTTGAAAGCTCTTAATAATCAGCTTGTTACCAAAGCGAAGGTTTTGGCACTAGCTATCTTTTTAGTCGTTTTTGCGCAAAACGCCTCAGCCCAGTTAGTTGTATCGGCTCCACCGGGTGGAAATAATTACGCACAATTACTCCAAAACTTCTTTGTTGGCGGCGGTGTTACTGTTTCAAACGTAGTTTATACCGGCTCACCTTTAGCTATAGGATCGTTTACGGCAGGCCCCAATACCAACCTTAATATGCCCAGTGGCATTATTATGTGTACAGGTAACAGGGCAATAGCCGTTGGGCCAAACAACTCAGGCTCGGCAGGTACCGATTTGCCAAACCCCGGTATTGCACAGTTAACCGCTTTGGCAGGTAGCCCAACTTTTGATGGTGCCCAGCTACAGTTTAATTTTGTTACCCAGTCTAACGTTGCAACTTTCAGGTACATATTTGGTTCTGAAGAATACCCTGAGTTTGTGGGTTCTATTAATGATGTGTTTGCTTTCTTTATTCAGGGCCCCGGTTATCCGGTATGGACAAACATTGCAACCCTACCCAATGGAACACCCGTTTCTATTAACAACGTTAACCAAAACGTAAATTCTAACTACTACACATCAAACCCTGCCAATGCGCCGGTGCAATACGATGGTTTTACCAAACCATTAGTTGCTACCGCCAATGTGCAGCCCTGCCAAACCTATACCATTCGTATTATGATTGCCGATGCGATTGATGGTTTATGGGACTCGGGTGTGTTTTTGGGCGATAATACTTTTAACGGCGGTATAGTTGCCATATCAGCCAACGGCACTACTGTTAATGACACCAGCTCTTTTGAAGGCTGCTCTAACGGCGCTTTTACCTTTACTCTGGCTACCGCACCACAACAACCTTTTGTAGTAAACTATACGGTAGGCGGCACTGCCACCAATGGTGTCGACTATCAAAATATACCCAGCAGTATTACCATCCCTGCCGGACAAACTTCTGTAACTGTGCCTATAATACCAACACAAGATGGAATTGTAGAGCCTATGGAAACAGTTACCATTACCTACCAGGCACCATGCGGGCCAATAACCACAACCATCAACATACAAAATGTTAACCCGTTTACCGTTGTAGGCGGCCCCGACCAAACCATTTGTAACGGCAACGGTCCAGCTAATATTACTGCATTGGCAAGCGGAGGCATACCGCCCTATACCTATACGTGGAATAATGGTGCAGGTGCAGGCACCAGTGTAAACGTAAACCCTGCTAATACAACTACCTATACAGTTACTGCAACCAGTGCATGCCCTAATACAGTGGCTACAGACCAGGTGGTGGTAAACGTAAACCCAATACCTACAGCTACTTTTACTACCAATGCCCCACAATGCCCCGGCAGCCCTGTTACCGTTACTTACAACGGTTCGGCGCAGCCTAACGCTACCTACAACTGGACCTTTACAGGTTCATCTAACGTAAGTGGCAGCGGACAAGGCCCTTATCAGGTTACGTATGCCAACGGAGGCAACTACAATATTGGCTTAACAGTTACAGAGAACAACTGCACATCGCAGGTAAATACTGTACCTATTACCATTCACCCGCAGCCTACCTCTACCATAGCGGCATCTACCCCTGTTTGTGAAAATGGCAGCAGCCTTATATCGTTTACAGGTACCCAACTGCAAGGCGCCCAGTACAACTGGAACTTTGACGGTGGCCAGGTAATTGGTGGCAGCGGCCCTGGCCCTTACCAAATTGCATGGGCTACTGCCGGTACTAAAAACGTAACGCTAGATGTTATTGCCAACGGCTGTAACTCGGGCCAAACGGTATTCCAGGTGGTGGTTAACCCTATACCTACCTCTATATTTACCGTTACCACGCCTTTATGTATTAATGCCGGCGGACCTATTACCTACACGGGTACTGGCACCAATGGAGCTACCTACGCATGGAGTTTTGACAGCGGCGTTGTTGCATCAGGTACTAACCAGGGCCCATACGATGTATCGTGGACTACACCGGGCACTAAAAACGTAAGCCTAACAGTTACTGAACTGGGTTGTGTATCGCAGCCTACTGTAGTTCCTGTTACGGTTTATCCAATACCAACATCAGACTTTACAGTTACCACCCCATTGTGTGCAAACGCAGGCGGGCCTATAACGTATAACGGCACTGCTACAGGCGGCGCAAACTACACATGGAATTTTGACGGAGGTACTGTTGCTTCCGGCACAGGCCAGGGCCCTTACGATATATCGTGGGCAACATCAGGCACTAAAAACGTTACCCTAACGGTTACAGAGAATGGTTGTACATCAACGCAAACCTTAACAAGCGTTACGGTTAATGATGTACCAACGGCTGATTTTACTGCCACTACCATGTTGTGCCTTGGCACACCCAGCGATGTGGTATATACAGGTACGGCATCTAATGCTGCCAACTACCAATGGAACTTTGCCAGCGGTACTATTGTTTCAGGTTCAGGCCAGGGGCCATACCAAATAGACTTTGCCAATAACGGCACGTATGATTTGATACTTACTGTTACAGAAAATGGATGTACATCTGTTCCTGATACCCAACAGGTTGTTATTAACCCATTCCCTGCCGCTATTGCAGGCGCTGACGTTACCGTATGTAGCGGCCAGCAGGTTTATATTGGCTCACCCGCCAACCCAAATTACACTTACGAGTGGATAAATAACCTAACCGATGTTACCGGTTTACCTAGCGATGCCGAGCAAACCTTTACTGCTACTAACACACAGGTAAATCCAACGCCTGAAGTACGTGTATATACGTTAGAAGTTAGCCAAAACGGCTGTACTGTTACTGATGATGTTACGGTGACAGTTAACCCACAACCAACGGTAACATTTACCGTTCCGGCTGCTGAGTGTATTACAGGTAACTCTTACGATTTTAGCGCAACGGGTACGTTCTCTAACGCTGCTACATTTAACTGGTCGTTTGATCCTTATGCAAACTACCCAAGCTCGCCATTACAAAGCCCAACGGGTATTTCATACACCACTACCGGTGGCCACATAATTTCTGTTATTGTTACCGATTTTGGTTGTACTGCTACCTATAGCGATACTGTGGGTGTAACCCCAGACCCTGTTGTAAACTTTACCGCAGGCCCATTGGCAGGCTGCCCTACCCTTACTGTTGACTTTACAGATATGTCGGGCTACGGCGGTGCAGGCACTTACGATTGGGATTTTGGCGACGGCACAACCGGCAGCGGAGAAACTGTTAGCCATGCTTATGCCGACCCGGGCAGCTATACCATTACCTTACAGGTATCGTTAAGCGCGGCTTGTAAAGCAGCTTTAACACAACCACAATACGTAACGGTATACCCGGAACCAATTGCATCGTTTGTTGGTTTTCCTGATGTATTAGACCAGTTGAATCCATTCCTTAACGTTACCAATACATCGGCAGCAGCAACCAGCTGGATTTACGATTTTGGTGACAATAGCGCTACAATAAGCGGCCTGCCAAACGTTACCCATACGTATATGGATACCGGCACTTATATTGTTACCCAATACATAACCAACGAGTTTGGCTGTAAAGACAGCACCTCGCAAGCCGTGCGTGTTAACCCTGCATTCAGCATTTATGTGCCTAATGCATTTACTCCTAACGGCGATGGCGTTAACGACGTGTTTATGGTAAAAGGTATTGAGGTAAAAGACTTTGCCTTGTACATTTTTAACCGCTGGGGCCAAACCATCTTTACATCTAACGACATTAACGTTGGTTGGGATGGTAATGGGAACGATAACCAGATATGCCAGGACGAGGTGTACCTGTACCGTGTGTTCTACCGCGATGTACTGGGCGCCGACCATGATTTGATTGGCAAGGTGGTAATGTTTAGATAATTGGTCAATTAGAAAATCAGACAATAAGATAATGTCTTGTTAGCTGATTAATAAAATCTAAAAAGATATATGCTTATAGCAAGTTATATAGCCATAGGTTTTGTGGCCCTGATACATATTTACATTGTTTGGCTGGAGATGTTTGCATGGACTACCCGCGGGCCAAAAGTGTTCAGGGGCTTTCCTAAAGACTTATTCCCCGCTACCAAGGTAATGGCAGGCAACCAGGGCTTATACAATGGCTTTTTAGCTGCCGGCCTTATCTGGTCGTACTTTATTACTGATGCTGTATGGAGTAGCAACGTTGCCCTGTTCTTTTTAGGCTGTGTAGCCGTAGCCGGATTATACGGTGCTGCCACGGCCGCTAAGCAAATACTATTTGTGCAAACCGTACCTGCGGGTATTGCTATAGCGTTGGTTTTGTTGCGATAACATTACCATCAACCCTATTAATTTAGAAGAGGGTATTACCCGCTTTCTGTCCTTATTCATGCTATATTGCCGCTCTATAAAATGCTTCGCACACTCGTAATATTTATTCTAGCAACACTGTACAGTTTAGGCTGCATAGCGCAGCAATGCTATGTATTTGTAGGCTCTTACAACAAGGATAAAACCAAAGACGGTATTTACGTTTTTGAGATGGATACCGTTACCGGTGCGCTTACCAAAGTATCAGCAGTAGACAGTGTGTTAAACCCTGCGTATTTAACCTTGTCGCCTGATGGCAACAACCTCTACGCCTGTACCGAAGCTAAAACTCCGGGAGCTGGTAGCATAAGCAGCTATGCATTCAACCCGCAAACCAAAGCATTAACCTTTATAAACAGCCAAAAAAGCGCCGGCGAAAACCCCGTGTATGTTGCTACCGACAAGTCAGGCAAATGGCTTGCAAATGGTTGTTATACCGAAGGAAGTGCCTCTATATATCCTCTATCAGCCAATGGAACAATAGGACCTGCAGCACAAGTTTTTACTTATACTGACAGCAGCATAAATAAAGAACGGCAAGAACGTTCGCACATTCATTCTGCAGTATTCTCTCCAGACAATCGTTATGTGTATTTCCAGGATTTAGGGGCAGACAAAATACGTTGTTATGAGTTTAACGGCAGCAAAAAGAAACCACTGCAACCTGCTAAAACTCCTTTTATAAGAACATATTCCGGAGGAGGGCCAAGGCATTTTACTTTTCATCCCAATGGTAAATTTGCTTATTGTATAGAAGAGCTTGCTGGCACAATAACAACATTTAAATTGACCAAAGACAGCCTACGGTCAGTGCAGCGCCTATATGCCCACCCTGATAGTATTACTGATGGTTTTAGTAGTGCTGATATCCATATTTCTCCCGATGGTAAATTTCTATATGCCTCTAACCGCGGGGTTGAAAATAACATAGCTATATTTTCTATTATGGGAGATATTGGCATATTAAGGCCGGTAGGTTATCATACAAGCGGTGGAAACCACCCACGAATATTCGCGTTAACACCCACAGGTAAGTTTGTGGTTGTAGCCAACCAGGTTACAGGCAATGTGGTGGTTTTTAAACGCAATGCCACAACGGGTTTACTGGAAGATACAGGCATTGAGGTTACCGTAGAAAGTGCTTCGTGCGTAAAAATAAGGCAGTATTAGCCCTGAAGATTTGTAGAGAATGTTGATACCAAGCGGCAGTTATCGCATTTGAAGGGGAATATGCCGCCGGCCAAAGGTTGGGTTAACAGCCAAGGGGTTTTACATGCAGGGCATACAGAATCCAGTTCTTCCTCAACCGTGGTTTCTTTTACGTTGTGCAAATAATAATAGGTAGGGGTTGATGTTTTTTCTTCAATTACAGAACATATTTCACGGCCTTGTACAGATAATTCAGAATTAGGGTTGCCCATTTGCTCTAAGGCCCACTCCTCGCCAACCTCGCATTGTATTTGCAGCCTGTCGCAAGCCTGATAGTTGTTTTCCCAATCTAAAACAGGTGCATACCCATGTTCGTAATAAGCAGGTAGTTTGTACATTGGCACCACATCAAAACAAGTACCGCATTTTACAGGTGAATCTATAGATACTAAATCTGTAATAAGCAGGTAAAAATCGCTTTTAACGCATTGACAAGCCTCCTCGTGATCGTGAGACAATCCTAAGGGCACAATTTCAATTGCATTGCCACAAAGCTCGTCTAACCTTTCTATACGCAAGTTAACATAGTAGTTGTTATAGCCAATAGCTAACGAGTCTTCTTCCTGCGTATTTACCACAACCGTTATTCTGTTATCCTTAACGAAAATGCGGTCGTATTTTCCTAAAATTTGTCCGCTACTGCGGTATGCAGCAAGTAAAAATTCAAACTCGCTAACAGCGTCAGGCAGGTTAGTTTCGTCAGCTACTTGTATAGAGATTTGGTGGGTGTACATGCTTCAATAGTTATTAAAAAGTCCCGCCGGGGCGGGACTCTATTTTTCATTTATCATTTTTAATTTTTCATTCACTACACAAGTTCCCTATCCTGCACGGTAATGCCTTGCAAGCGTTCTATGGCGGTGTAGGTTTGGTCTTTAAGCTCGGTAACAATATCGTAAACAGGTTTAATTTCGTCAATCAACTCAACGGTTTGGCCTGCACACCACAGGTTGTTGTAATTGCCCGGTTTAACCGACTTCTCTAAAGAGCGCATACCCTTTAATGCAAAGAACATTTTAAAGTACTTTTTGGT
>JBIPNX010000435.1:0-2604 GCA_044378145.1 Flavobacteriales bacterium
GCATGCCAAAAACATATACATCGCCCTCTACAGGGTAAGCGGCATCCAGCTCAAAATTTACCCATACGTAATCCGCTTCAGAGTAATGGTCGCTGCCATTCATAAGCCTTACAAAATAGCGCCCGTTAATATCGTCCATAACGTAATAGCGGTTGATAAGCCTGTTCTTATCCTCGTATAAATAGAAGTGCCATTGCTTATCATCGCCCCAGGTTATTTTTTGCACCCTGTCGTTTACCAGGCGGGCATTACGCAGGTCAAAGCGCCTGAACTCGTTACCACCATTGTACAGGTTGCCTACGGTATAATCGTAGGTTAGTTTTCCGCTGTTTACATATAGAGGTTTCAGGCCGTAAATGGCATTGTCCCAACGCTCATTCTGCAATATAACAGGCTTTACATAGTCAAAGGGGTTAGTAACATTCTCCGAACCCAAGTCGATATTAAAATTAAGCTCCTGCTTGGTATTACGGTCGTCGGGGTTGCGGGCCCTTTGTATGGTCGGGGTTAATCCTACCACTTTTTCTACCACCATAAAGCGCTTGGTTAGTATAATTTTATCGGGCTCATCAGCTAAAAATACTTTGAGAATAAAGTTACCGCTAACCTTGGGCTTCATATTATCCGTAGGAAAGGTAAGCCTGTAATTAGTGTACGATTTAAAGGTGTTTATAGAGAAACGCCAGTCGGTAATCTGGTCTGTCATTAACCCATCGGTATGTTGAGTAAACATCAGTTGCGATGGTGTCCAGTCGGCATTGCAATGGATAAATGTAAAGCCATAAAACTTATTGTCGTTATCCATGTCGTCAAAGCTTAGCATAAGCTTATCGGTACCATCAAGCTCTATAACAGGCAGTGCAGGCTCAAACCCAACGGGGTGCAGCAATACTGTTTTAATATTATCAACGTAAACCTTTTCGGTAATAACAGAGTCGTCTACTGCGGCTGAACATGCAAAGGCAAGCAGTGTTGCCAGGGCTAAAAAGGTTTTCTTCATCTATTGGCTTATCAATCGGCCGGTACCGGTTATCGAATCTTCAATTGTTGCAGGGGCTCCTGTATAATATACATCGCCGGTAAATGCAATTTCCACGCCTAAATAATCGGTGGCAGTAGTATAGAAATTACCTGTGCCTTTGTGTCGTATATATGCTTCATTGCAATGCAGGCCACGGCAATCTAAAAATCCGTTACCTCCACTAAACATGGTATTAAATGGTGCCCACCCTCCTACTTTTAAATCAGCATTACCTGTGTGCTGTACTACCTGGTTCCAGCCGTTTCGTACAAGCAGGTTTATATTACCCGATGCCTTATACGCCTCTAACAAAAAGTTATCGCTACGCAAGGTATCTGTGCAGGTAATTTCTCCTGAGCCGGTAAAATATAGTTTGTATATAGATTTTAAGTGTACTTCAACAATAATAGGTGTTTTAAAGCTACGCACCCAGTTACACCTGTTCTTATTGGTAATAGTAAGTTTTGTGCCGCTAACATCCGTTTTAATAAGGTCTACCAGGTTTTCGCCACAACGTACTATGGCAAACTCCTGGCTATCGGGTACCAGCACTACATCAACATCCTTATCTATGTGTATATTATCAAAAGGGGCAAGCACGCGCATTTCCTCGGTTTGGTTACCAACGCTTTTAAAGCAGTCGCCGGCATTCTCCTTTTTACAAGAAAAGCCAAAAACAGCTAATACAATACTAATGATCAATAAACCCTTTTGCATACCAAAATATAGGATTAGTAAAAGTACGCTATTTGCCTGAATTTATTATTCCATGCCCCACAAAAAAGGGGCACCTAATGGCACCCCTTACATTTTTAGTTTTTCACTTTTATCTTTTCTTCTAGAAGGCTCTACTAACCCCAAGTACCCAACGGAACTTAAAGTTGCTATTATCAAACTCAGGTTTTTCGCTTAACCAGAATGGCATATCAAAACGTACCGTAAGCGGCTTAGCCTGGAACAGGTTGCCCCAGCGTTTTATGGTTAACGCTACACCTAAGCCCGCATCGGCCAGGAATTTATTTTTAAGGTTAGGGTAATTCCCGTTAAACGACTCGTACAGCCCCAGGTGGTTAACAACATAGCCGGCATCAACAAACAGATAAGTGTTAAACTTAATGTAGTCTGATATCTTTTTAGGCTTCCATTTTACCAAACGGTCAAACTCAACCTCTACGTTACCAGCTATGCCCGAACGGGTATAGAAGTTATTGTAAACGGTATTGTTAAGGTCGCTGGTCATTTGGTTAGGCAAATTATAACCGGCGTAACCACGCAGGTTCATGCCGCCACCGTGATGGAAGTTATTTGTACCCATGCCATAAGCAGCCCACTCACCAGGGAAAAAGCCCCTTGCGCGGGTAAACTTATTATCCATCATTTGCTCAGGGTTTGCGCCTGCAATATATAGGGCGCTTTCCAGCGGTGTATTTTGACCAATACCTAACTGGGCAAAGAATCGGGTTTTAACATCGAACTTACCAAGTGTATTTTGGTTGATGGCTGTTGTTGAAAGTTGAGAGTAATTGAACTCTGACAAAGCTGACGAACGCAGGTTAACATTAATATTGCCATTACCTTTCAGG
>JBIPNX010000436.1:0-2597 GCA_044378145.1 Flavobacteriales bacterium
GTTTACAAAATCTTGAACTAATATGAATCATTGGCTTGTAAAATCAGAACCGGTAAAATATAGCTGGGAACAATTTGAAAAAGACGGCAACGCAGTGTGGGATGGTGTACGCAACTACCAGGCCCGAAACAACCTGCAAGCCATGAAAAAAGGCGATTTGGTAATGTACTACCATAGCAATGAGGGTATGTGTGTGGTGGGTATTGCCAAGGTGGTTAAAGAGTATTACCCAGACCCTACTATAGACGACCCGCGTTGGGTAGTGGTTGACCTTGTTCCGCATAAAAAGCTTAAAAAACCGGTTACGCTGGAAGCTATAAAAGCCGACGAAACTTTGCAGAATGTCGGCTTAATACGCCAGGGCCGTTTATCGGTAATGCCTTTGGAAAAAGCCGAGTTTGACAGGATTTTGAAGCTAGGCAGTTAGTAATATGGACAATAGCCTGATTGTACTTATTTCATGATATTAATAGGTCTGGTAATGTTCTTAAATTTTAAGATTACAACTGAGTTATCTTCAAAACATCCCGAGCGCTATAAATAGTATGAAATTATAGCGTTCCGCAATAAAGTAATATCTTATATAATTATTGCCGCATAATTATAAGCGGTTATATCCTTTCTTCACATATCGGACATAGGGGATAACTACCGCGATAGTGTTATTGGCGGGTGGGTTTATTTCCTAATTTTGCAGCAAACAACAACACATTGAAAAAGCATTATATAGCGGCCCTTTTACTGTTAGTTGGCATAGTTGCCAAGGCCCAGATAAATATACCTTTAACCTCAACCGGAAATAATGATACCCTGATAATTTCGGGCATGGTTGATGGTTACTTCAACTTCGACCCATTTAACCCCAACAGCAGCAAAAGGCCTTATGCTGTCTCATCGGCAAGGCTTAGGCAGTTTGCCGTTAATGTTGCGTATTTAGGCATAGGCTACCGCAGTGAGCGTGTGCGCCTGCAACTTACTCCCGGCTATGGCACGTACATGATTGATAACTACGGCAACGAAAATGTGCTGAACCGTTTTTTACTGGAAACCTACGGTGGTTTCAAACTATGTAAAAACAAAAATATGTGGCTGGATGTAGGTGTGTTTACATCGCCTTATACCTACGAAACACCTATATCTAAAGACCACCTACTATACAGCCGCTCGTTGGCTGCTGAGAATGCCCCGTATTATGTTAGCGGACTGCGTTTAACCATGCCGTTGTCGCCTAAGTTTACCCTTACGCTATATGGCTTAAATGGTTGGCAAACCATCAACTTTAACAGCGCCAGTGCACGCAGCGTGGCTTTTGGTTCGCAGTTGCAGTACAAGATAAAACCTAACTTAAGCTTATTCTGGAACACCTTTGCAGGCGATGCAGGCAGCCCCGACCAGCAATGGCTGGCAGCACGCTACTTCAACGATTTCTTTTTAACTTGGCAAAAAGGCAAATGGGACTTAAACGCTACCGCCTATATAGGTGCACAGGGCGTTTACAACTCGCTTAAGCCTGAGTATGTTTGGTACAGCGTAAATGCGGCAGCGCGTTATAAGTTTAACGATAAGTTTAGCCTATCAGGTAGGTTAGAGTATTTCTCTGACCCTAACGGTGTTCTATCAGCCCCTAACCAGTTACAGGCAAGGCCTTTTGAAACCTACAGCGGTACATTGGGCTTTAACTATAGCCCCGTTAAAAATGTGTTATTACGTTTTGAGGGCCGTGGCTACGGCGGACGTAACGGTATTTACACCCGCAGCAACCTGCCGGTAAATTACAGCAGCATACTATTCAGTAGTTTGGCTGTTTGGTTTTAATCAGAGGAGAGCGAAGAGAGGAGTGAGGAGAGAACATAGCCCACAGTTTCAACTGTGGGAATTAAAAAGTTTATCAATGAATAACGAAGAATTAGATAAAGAATTTAAACGGGTTAGCGAGGTACTGTCTAATCAATTTGCCGAAGGCGAACCCATGGATATACAAGGCATCCTGTTTCTTATAGGTGTGCAGGAGCTGGGAATGGGCTTTCAGAAGTTTAAGAAGGATGATAAGCTGGCCGTAATGCACATTGCTATATGCACCTTGCTTGAACGTTATGGCTACTATGAATTTGAGGGCCGAGATGAAGACCACTGGCCACACTTTAAACTAAACGAAAAACTACCTCCGCTAAAGCCCGCGCAGCAGCATTTACTGATGCGCGAAGCCATAGTAGAATATTTTAAAGAGCAGGGTATTTAGGGTATTACAATAGTAACACTCACCGTTTCTCCGGGAACAAGTTTTAGCATTTTCTGCCCAATAGCAGGGTTGCCAAGGTCGTCATAGGCACTGGCTTGCAGTATGGCAGGTAGTTTAAAGTCTACGTCAACATAGCCGTCTTGCAGCGTGTTTAGCTGAATAGGTACCCTATCAGTAAAGTTACCGCCGGGTGTATTTTGCGCAATATCAATCTTAACCCAAATGTTGTGTTGCTCCTGGCCCAGCTCATTTTCCACATATATGCGGGCGTGGCAGGTATCGTCTTTTTTACACGATGATAAAGCAATAGTTAGGGTGGTAAGAAGGAATAAAAAAGGTAGAAGTTTTTTCATGCAAA